>CAZNGD010000071.1:0-9109 GCA_964572295.1 uncultured Verrucomicrobiota bacterium | reverse complement strand
CGGCTCCCCCCACGAGGAGGGCATCCGTGGCGAGCGCAGCGCGGGCGGGGTGTCGCGCGTGGGCAAGGTGCTGAGCCAATATAAACCCGCCCATATCTGCATTCTCTATGGCGCGAATGATGTCCGCAAGGGGCTGCCCGCTTCGACCGTGACGGGCAATCTGGAGAAGATGGTGAATGCCGCGCGCGCCAACGGCACCATTCCGGTGTTGGCCACGTTGACCCCCATGGGCGGCAGCTATTCCGAGTTTATTCCCGAAGTGCAAAAAACCAGCGCGGCCATCCGCGATCTGGCGGCGCGGCTGGGCGTGCGCCTGGCGGATCTGGAGAGGGCGTTTTAGGCGCGCGGTGACGCGCCCGATGGCGCGGCAATCGTGTCGGCTGCAATGGAATTGCCACACCCTGCGCAAAGACCTACAACTTTTTTCCGAACATGGATCCCGTCACCCCAGATTTTGTTGCCGCCGCCTGTCAGGGCGAGTGGCATCCGCGCCCTCCGGCGGGTGGGTTGACGGCCATCGGGGTGGATAGTCGGCACGCGACACCCCACAGCCTTTTTTTTGCGTTGCCCGGCGCGCGCGCCGACGGCCACGATTTTCTGGCTGCGGCCGCGGCGGCCGGAGCCGCCGCCGTGGTGCGCGCGGATTTTCCGCCGGACAAACTGCCTGCCGCCGGACATTACCTGCGCGTGGCGGATGTCCTGATGGCGCTGGGGCGCTTGGCGGCGGCTTATCGCGCCACACTGCCCGCGCGCATCGTCGGCGTGACGGGCAGCATCGGCAAGACCAGCACCAAGGAAATGATTGCGGATCTCCTGCACACCGTGGGCCCAACCGGGCGCACGGCGGGCAACCATAATAATGAAATTGGCCTGCCGTTGAGTCTGGCCGCGCTGGACCGCAACTGTCGTTTCGGGGTCATCGAAGCCGGCATCAGCCGCCCCGGCGAGCTGGCCCACCTGCGCGATATTCTGCGCCCGGACCTGGCCGTGATTACCCGCATCGGCCCCGTGCACGCCGAGTTTTTTGAATCCGTGCGCGCCATTGCCGAAGAAAAAGCCACGCTGCTGGCCGCGTTGCCGGGTGATGGGTTCGCCGTGCTGGATCGCGACGATGAGTTTTATCCCGTGCTGCGCGCGCGTTGTGCCGCGCCGGTCATCACCTGTTCACTGCGCCAGCGCGAGGTGGATTACGCCGGCGATTTGCAGGCCGACGGCCACCTCTGGGTGTGCGAAGCCGCCACCGGCGAAACCAGCGTGCTGCCCGTGCCGCCACCGACATCCTACATGGCCGAAAATGTGTTGCGCGCCGTGGCCGTCGCCCGCCGCTGCGGCGCGGCGTGGGCCGACATGGCGGCGGCGTTGGCCAGGGTGCAACCCGTGGGCATGCGCTGGGCCGTGAGTGATTGGCACGGCATCACCATCATCAACGATGGCTACAACGCCAATCCCATCAGCGTGCGCGCCGCAGCGCGGGCCTATCTGGAATGGCCGGTGCGCGGGCGGCGCTTTCTGGCGGTGGGGCCCATGCTGGAGCTGGGGCGGCTGGAAGCCCGTGAGCATGAAGCATGGGGACGGCATTTGGCCGCGGGCCAGTGGGCGGGTGTGGCGCTGCTGCCGTGGAAGGTGACGAATGGCGCGCCGGATCCGGCCACGCAGGCGTTGGCGGCTGGCTTGCAGGCGGGCGGCTGGCCGGCCGAAAAAATGTGTCTGGCCCCCGATGCCGCCGCGGCCGCTGCGTGGCTGCAAGCGCGTTGCCGCGCCGGTGATGCGCTGCTGTTGAAGGCTTCGCGCGACGTGCGAATCGAATCGGTGTTGGCCCATTGGCAAAAAGAAAGTTGACCCCATGTTGTATTATTTGTCGCTGCTCTCCGAGCATTACACCCCGCTCAACCTGTTCCGCTATGTGACGTTCCGCGCCGTCATGGGGGCGGGGACCGCGTTTCTGCTCTCGCTGCTGTTGGGCCGTTGGATGATTGCCCGGCTGCGCGCCTATAAAATCGGACAAATGGTGCGCACGGAAGCCGAGTTGGCGGCGATTAACCATCTCGGCAAAAAAGGCACGCCAACCATGGGCGGCCTGCTGATTATTTTCACCACGACGCTGGCGGCCATTTTATGGTGTCACACGGTCAACTCGCAGGTGTGGCTGGTGCTGGCCACCATGCTGTTCATGGGCGGGGTGGGGGTGGTGGACGATTGGCTCAAACTCAAAAAGCGCGGCTCCGAAGGATTGCGCGAGTGGCAGAAGCTGGCGTTGCAGGGCCTCTGGGTGGTGATCGCCTTTGTGGTGATTGAAGCGGTGCCCGCCACCCGTTTTTATGCGCGGCAATTGATGGTGCCTTTTCTGAAAACGCCGCTGTTTGTTGACATCACCGTGCCGGGCTCGCTGCTGTTCATGTTTCTGGTGTTGGTGGGCACAACCAATGCCGTCAATCTGGCCGACGGCCTGGATGGCCTGGCGGTCGGTTGCGTGAACTCGGTGGCGGCGGCCTATCTGGCGCTGGCCTACGTGGCGGGCAACGTCGTCATGGCCACCTATCTGCAAGTGCCCGCCATTTCCGGCGCGCACGAGCTGGCGGTGTTTAGCGGGTGCCTGTTGGGCGCGGGCCTGGGCTTCCTCTGGTGGAATGCCTATCCCGCCAAAGTCTTCATGGGCGACACCGGCAGCCTGGCGCTGGGCGGGACCATCGCCATGATCGCCATCCTGATCAAACAGGAATTGACGCTGCTGATCGTGGGCCTCGTGTTTGTGGCGGAGGCCGGCAGTGTGCTGATTCAGCGCGCCGCCTGCCGCATATATCGGTGGCGCACCGGCACGGGCCTGGCGCAAGACCGCCGGCCCTTTCGCATGACCCCGTTGCACCACCATTTTGAAATCATCTCGAAGGCGCGCGCCAAAGCCGAAGGACGCTCGCCGGATGCCGCCGAAAACTCGGTGGTCATTCGCTTCTGGATTGTTTCCATCGTCTGCGCGCTGTTGGGCCTGGCCACGCTGAAGATTCGCTGACCGGCCGATGCAACGCTATTCCCAGGCGATGGTATGCGGGCTGGGGGCCAGCGGGGTGGCCGCCGCGCGCCTGCTGCGCCGGGAGGGTGCCGCCGTTCTCGCCGTGGATGAGTTCGACACCCCCGCCACGCAACGCGCCGCCGCCACCCTGCGCGCGGCAGGATGCCGCGTGGAGTTGGGCGGCGCCGTGCCGCCGACCAGCGCCCCGGAAGTGGCCATCGTGAGCCCCGGCCTCGCCGACTCCTCACCATTGTTGACCGCGCTCCGGCAACGGGGCATTCCGCTGCTCTCCGAAATGGAACTGGGGTGGAGCCGCCATCCCGGCCGCACGCTGGCCGTCACCGGCAGCAACGGCAAAAGCAGCGTGGTCAAGGCGCTGGCGGATTGCCTGATCCGCGCGGGCCAAACGGCCAGCCCCTGCGGCAACTACGGCTTGCCCGTCTGCCAGGCGGTGCTGGATGGCGCCGCATCGTGGCTGATCATGGAAGTCAGCTCGTTTCAGTTGGAAACGTGCGTCGCTTTCCGGCCCGACATTGGCATCGTGCTGAATATTTTTCCGAATCATTTGGATCGGCATGGCAGCATGGCCGCCTACGCGCGGCTCAAGGCCCGGCTCTTTGCGCGGCAGCAGGCGGGCGATGCCGCGTGGGTGCCGCTGGCAGAACTCGCGCATCTTCGTGACTGGTCGCAGGGGCAGGGGAGCTGGCACACCTTCGGCGCGGCGGCGGCGGCGGACGTCCATTACACCGCGCAACAACTGGTGGCGCGCGGTGCGCCGCCGCTTGACATCACCGGCTCCCATTTCGCCAACGAGGTGTTGGGCATCAATGCGGCGGCCCTGCTGGGCGCGGCGCAATCCGCCGGACTGTCGCCCGCGATTGTCGCGCAGGCGTTGGCACACTTTCAGCCGTTGCCGCATCGCGCCGAGTTGGTGGGCGAGGTGAACGGGGTGCGCTACGTGAACGACTCCAAGGCCACCAATCTTTCCGCCATGATGGCCGCCATCCGAATGCAACCGCAGCCGGTCTGGCTCATCGCCGGAGGACGCCCCAAGGAAAAGGATTTCGCCGCGGCCGTGCCCATGTTGCGCGCGCGGGTTCGCCAGGTCTTTCTCATCGGCGAAGCCGCTGCCGCCATGCAGGCGGCTTGGGGCGCGCACGTCCCCTGCACCGATTGCCAAACACTCGCGCGGGCGGTGGCCGCCGCCCGGCGGCTCGCCCCCCCCGGCGAGACGGTTTTGCTCGCGCCCGCTTGCACCAGCCATGACCAATTTCGCGCGTATCCGGAGCGTGGCGAAGCCTTTCGCAAATATGTGCTGGAAAAGGGTTGAATATCCCGCGCGGGGATGTGCATAATCCCGGCTGATCAGTTATCCATTTTTACGAATAAGGAGAAGGAGAGGAATCATGAGGGTATCGGTTGTGGCCAGTTTGATTGTGGCAGTGCATGTGGTGGTGATTGGTTCCGTAGTGATGACGCAAGGTTGCGCCAGCACCCGGCAGGGCGGGGCATCCACGGTGCCCGCGCAAGTGGATTCGCCGCCGGTGCCGCCGTTGCCGCCCGTGGCGGTGGATCTGCCCCAAGTGGCGCAGCCGGTGGCCTTCCCGGTGCTGCAGCCGCCGGCGCCGCCCGCCCCGCTGCAGACTTCCGTTGCCGCGGAAAATGTGTATGTGGTCAAGCCCGGTGATCTCCTGTCCAAGATTGCCGCCGCGCATGGCGTCAAGACGGCCGAGTTGAAGGAACTGAACCAGCTTGCGGATGCCAACAAGATCCGCGTCGGCCAGAAACTGATTCTGCCGGATTACGCCAAGCCTTCGCAGTCGCAACCCACCGCCAAGAGCGGCGCGACGGCGGCCGCTCCCGTGGCGGCTGGTGGCGACACCTACGTGGTCAAGTCCGGCGACGCGCTCTCCAAGATTGCCATGGCGCATGGCGTGAAGACCAGGGACCTGATGGCCGCCAACAACATCACCGATGCCAACAAAATCCGCATCGGCCAGAAGTTGATCATCCCCGGTGCCAAGGCCGCTGAAAAAGCCCCGAAGGCCGAGAAGGCGGAAAAGAGCGAGAAGGCTGACAAGGCGGGCAAAGCCGAGAAGGCCGAGAAAAAAGTGGTGGAAGCGGATGTCGCGCCGGTGGCGGCCCCAGCGGCCGTGGCGGAAGACATTCCGGACCAGAGCAAGAGCCTGGAATATCCCGTGATGCCGGGCGATACGATGGAAGGCATCGCCCGCCTGTTCTCCGTGCCGGTCGCGGCGATCAGCAAGGCGAACAATCTGCCGGAGGACGCCAAGTTGGAACCCGGCCTGAAATTGTGGATTCCGCAGACCGGCCCCTGATTGGTCACGTTGCGGATCCGCTGAAGACGCCCGGTCTGCACAGGCCGGGCGTTTTGCACAACCGATAATAGACTATGTCAACCCGCGTTGTTTTGATTTTGGTGGTGGGCGCGCTGGTCCTCTTTGGGCTGGTGATGCTCTTCAGCACCAGTTGGCCGCAGGGCGAAAAAATCAGCAACAATCAGTATCACTTCGTGCAGCGACAAGCCATCTGGCTGGTGCTGGGTTTGGTGGCGGCCACCATCGGCTCGCGCGTGGATTACCACATTTGGCAAAAGCTGGCCTGGCCCATCATGGGCGGCGTGCTGGTGTTGCTGGCGCTGGTCTATCTGCCGGGAATCGGCTTGAGCATCAAGGGCAGTCGCCGCTGGCTGCAGTTGCCGTTGGGCCTGACTTTCCAGCCATCGGAGCTGGCCAAGTTTGCCGCGATCAACGCGCTGGCCTGCTGGTATGGCACCCGCCGCCGCAGGAGCGCCGCCTTCAGCGGCATGGTGGCCTTTCCCGCGCTTATTTTAGGCTCCTTTCTGGCGTTGATTCTGCCGGAGATTGACGTCGGCGCCACGGTGTTGATCGGCACCACCGGCGGGGTCATGATGCTGGTGGCGGGCGCGCCTTTCTGGCTGGTGGGGGCTGGCGTGCTATTGGCCGGGAGCGGCTTGGCGGTGATCATCAAGTACAACCCCGTGCGCATGAGCCGCGTGCTGGCCTTTTTGAATCCGGAAGAATATGCCCAGAAGGAAGCCTTTCAACTGCTCAACGCGCTCTATGCCTTTGTGGCGGGCGGTGCCACCGGCGTGGGCTTGGGCCAGAGTTTGCAAAAGCAGCACTATTTGCCCGAAGCGCATACGGACTTCATTTTTGCCATCATCGGCGAAGAACTGGGCGTGGTGGCCTCCATCAGCGTGGTGCTGTTGTTTGTGATTCTGCTACTGTGCGGGATTCGCATTAGCGGGCGCGCGCCGGATGTCCACGGGCGGCTGCTGGCCTTTGGCATTAGCATTGTCATCGCGCTGCAAGCGGCCATCAACATTGGCGTGGTGACCGGCTGCCTGCCGACCAAGGGCCTGCCGCTGCCATTTGTGAGCTTTGGCGGCACCAGCCTCATGGTCACGCTGTTCATGGTGGGGGTGTTGCTCAACATCAGCCACCAGGGCATCCCCCGCACCCGATCGGCATAAGGGGGGGGATGGCCCGGCGCGCGATCTGCCGGATTATCAGGGCGAGATATTGCCAAGGGGGGGGGCGACTGTTATACATAAACAAATATGGCTGGCAAAAAAGGCAAGTTGACGAACACCCGCCGCGAGGTCACGGGGGTTGTATTGCAGGGTCTGTGGATTCTGCTGTTGCTGGCCTTGGCCTCGTATGAGGCGCGGGATACCTCCGATTGGGCCAGCGCCGGGAGCGAAACGCTGAACTATATCGGGCCGGTGGGGGCGTGGGCCGCGTGGGTGGTGTTTCGGTTGTTCGGCCTGGCCGGTTTCGTTTTGCCGGCCTTGATGGCGGTGTGGGGACTGTTGATGATTTTCCAATCGGGCGAGCGCGTCTGGCCGCGCGCGCTGTGGATGTTGGGCATCCTGTGCGGCGTGTGCATCCTGGTGGATATTCAACTGCCCTTTTGGAATCGGATCTCGCCGGAGCGGTTCAACCTCAACCAGATGCCGGGCGGCTTGGCCGGCCTGTTTCTGGGGCGGATGTTCCTGACCCAGTATCTGGGCGTGGCGGGTAGCGCCATCATCAGTTTGGTGGTGATGATCAGCGGGCTTTTCTTTGTGTCGCAAACGCACCCGATTGAACTGTGGCGGGCGATTGCCGATGCCGCGCAACGCTGGCGGGAGCGGCGCGAAGAGCGCGCCGCGCAGCGGCGCACCGCCCAGGAGCAGGCCGAACACGATGCCCTGCAACTGGAACGCGAACGCCTGAAGTTGGAACGCGAACTGGAACGCGAGCGCCGCAGGCTGGAGTTGGAGGATCGCCGCCTGCAACGCGAGCGCGAGCAGGAAGAACGCGAGGCCGCCCGACAACGCGAGGCCGCCGCGCGCGCGCAACGTGAACGCGAAGCCGAGGAGGCGCGCGCCAACGCCGAGGCCGCCCGCAAGGCCGAGTTCCAGAAACGGCTGGCGGAACAGCAAAAGGCCGAAGCCGACCGCCGCGCCGCCGAAGAACGCGCCACCAAACAAGCGCGGAGCGAAGCGGAAAAAACCGCCAAACGCGCGGCGGAAGAAGCCGCCCTCCCGCCGCCGCTGTGGACGCTGCCGCCACTGTCGCTGTTGGCGCCGATTCCCGAAGGCGCCAGCGCCCGCGCCGGCGCGGACGAATTGGAGCGCACCATTCGCGTCATCCGCAGCACGCTGGCGGAGTTTGGCATTGAGGTCGAAGTCACCCGCGTGGAGCAAGGGCCCTCCGTCACGCGCTACGAATTGCTGCCGGCGGCGAACGTCAAGCTGGAGCGCATCAGCGGCCTGGCCAACAACATTACGCTGGCGTTGAAGGCGGAGAGCATCCGGGTGCAGGCGCCCATCCCCGGCAAGGGCGTGGTGGGCATCGAAGTGCCCAACCGGCAGGCCGCGCCGGTCGTGTTGCGCCAGTTGCTCGAAAGCTCCACATGGAGCACGTCCAAGGCGGCGCTGCCGCTGGCGCTGGGCCAGGATGTCAGCGGCCACGTCATCATGACCGACCTCGCCTCGCTGCCGCATCTGCTGATTGCCGGGGCCACCGGCCAGGGCAAAACCGTGTGCATGAATTCCATCCTCGCCGGCCTGCTCATGACCCGGACGCCGGAAGAATTGCGCCTGATTCTGATTGACCCCAAAATTGTGGAGTTTTCCGGCTACAACCAACTGCCGCACCTGCTCGTGCCGGTCATCACCGATGCCAAAAAAGTGGTCGGCGGCCTGCGCGTGGCCATTCAGGAAATGGAACGCCGCTTCAAGATGTTTCACCGCGCCAAGGTGCGCGACATCCGCTCCTTCAACCAGCGCCCCAAAACGGCGCAGCCCGCCCTGTTCGACGAAGCGGAGTTGCAAAACGCCCAGGCCACCGACGACGGCATGCCGCTGCCGCCCCAAGAGAACAACGAGGATGCCGAGGATGATTTGCCGGACCGGCTGCCCTATTGGGTGATCATCATTGACGAGCTGGCCGACCTGATGCTGACCGCGCAGCAGGACATCGAGCCGCGCATCCAAAAATTAACGCAGTTGGCGCGGGCCACCGGCATTCACATGATTATCGCCACGCAGCGGCCCACCGTGGACATCATCACCGGCACCATCAAGTCGAACATCCCCGGTCGCGTGGCGTTCAAGGTCGCCCAAAAGAACGATAGCCGCGTGGTGCTCGATCAGGAGGGCGCCGACAAACTTGTGGGCCGCGGCGATATGCTGGTGCTGACCGGCGCCAACAAAATTGTGCGCGCGCAAGGGGCCTGGACCAAGGACGAAGAAATCCAAATCATCGCCGACCACTGGAAGCAGCAGGGGCCGCCACGCTTTGATCAGCGCCTGATTGGCAAGGATGGCAAGGAAGGCGGCACGGACCTGCCGGGGATGCCGGAGGAGGATGAGGAACTCCTGCAGCAGGCCGTGGAAGTGATCCGCCTGACCCGGCGGGCGAGCACGTCATCCATTCAGCGCCGCTTGCGCATCGGCTATACCCGCGCGGCGCGGCTGATGGATATCCTCGAAGAAAAGGGGCTGGTGGGGCCGTCGCGCGGCGCGGAAGCCCGTGAGATTTTGTTTGATATTGACGGGCTGGGGCCGAG
>CAZNGD010000070.1:0-9280 GCA_964572295.1 uncultured Verrucomicrobiota bacterium | reverse complement strand
GTAAAAAAGGTCCGTGCCAGGCATTATCGGGGGGGGGTAGCCTGGCACGGATGAATGCAAGTGGGCGGAGTATGGGGGGATCTCCGTTATCCCGCTTGCTTGCTGCGTGGTTAGCAGCAAGATGTTAAAATTGTATTAAAGAACCGGGGGTGCATTAATCGCCCCAACTTGCGGGACACAATACGCGGGGGGCGGGGGCTTGTCAAGTGCTTGGCCACCTTTTTTTTTATTTTTTTATTTGGGGGCGGCGGGGGTGGCTTTGACGGGGCGGGGGGTGGGGGCGGGTTTGTTTTCAGGATAGGGGGTGGCGGGTTGGCGCAGGATGGGAAACATGCGCAGGATGTCGGCGGGGATTTTGTAGTCGGGGAAGGCGCGGTGGCGGTGTTCGGCAACCTGCCAGGCGAGGTCGTGACGCTCGCAGGCGAGCCAGGCGCGGACGAGCTGGTCCATGATGGCGATTTGAATTTCGGGGGTGCGTTTGCGGGCGTGGGCCCAGGCGTGTTCGAGGTGGCGGGCGGCGGTGGCGGCGTCGCCAATTTTCAGGTTCAGACTGCCGAGGGTTTCGAGGATGATGGGGTTGGAGGGGTCGAGTTGGGTGGCTTTGTTGGCGTGGCGCAGGGCGGTCATGAGGGAGGTGCCGGTTTGGAGCAGGCAGTAGGCGAGGTTGTTGAGGACGCGCGGGTTGTCGGGGTCGGCGGCGAGGGCGGCGCGGAAGATGGGGATGGCGTCGTGGTAGCGGTGCTGTTGGACGAGGGTGTTGCCTTGGCCGAGGAGGGCGGCGACGTCGGTGGTGTCGGTGGGGGCGGCCCGGGCGACGGCGGTATAGGTGGCGGTGGCGCGGCGGTAGAAGCCGCGATCGTACCAGAAGTCGGCGAGGACGAGTTTTTGTTCGCGGGTGGGTTTGAAGTGTGCCATGTGGCCGGGGGTGGTGAGGCAGAGCGCGGCTTGGCGCAGGGGATCGCGCCGGGTGAAGAAGGAGGTTTCGGGGAGGCGCTGGACTTCACCGTTGCCGTCGAGGAGTTCGATGATGCGTTCGCGCTGGTCCCAGGCGATGGGGATGAAGGCGGGGGCGCTGGGTTGATATTTGACGCCGTCGGGGAGGAGGACCAGGAGGGGCAGGTTGTGGCCGAGTTCTTCCCAGAGAAAACGTTCATCGGCTTTGACGACGAGCAGGACGCGTTTTTTTTGGGTGGCGATTTGCCGCAGGGCGTGGCGGTCGAGCAGGCCGGGCGGGTTGGCGGGGGGGATGATTTGGGCGAGTTCGGCGGGGGTGAGGGGGGCTTGGTTGGCGGCAAAAAAGGCGGCGAGGATGGCGCGGTCGGCGCGGAGCTGGTGGCAGGGGACTTCGGGCGGGGTGCGCAGGGCGCGGCGGGTGGCGCTGGGGCTGGAGCCGGGGCCGGGGGTGGTGGCGCAACCGGCGCCGAGGAGGAGTAGCGCGCTCAGGATGCCGACGGGCCACAGGCCCCGGCGGCAGAATGGGCGGCGCGTCCGCATGGTTCCGGGCCCGGGCGGGCGGCGCCTAGCGCCTCCGGGTGTGGTCGAGCACGTCGAAGACTCCGGGGGTTCCCTGGAGGATTTGGAGGGCGCGCTGGCGGGTGGCTTCGTCGGGCACGGTGCCGTAGAGGGTGGCCATGCCGTTTTCGACGCGGGCGCTGAGGGTGGCGCGGCCGACGACGAAGTCGTTGTTGAGCCGGCTGTTGGCGAGGGCGGTGATGCCGGCATCGCTGGTGGGATCGGCGGCCCAATCGTTGTCCGAGAGGACGGCACAACCGGCGGCCAGCGCGAGGATGCCGGCGGCGAGAATCAGCGCAAAAAAGTTTTTCATGTTGGCTCTCCAATGGCGTTGGCCGGGTTGCGGGCCACGCGTTGACACCCCAAAACCTTATGCTGCCGGAGAGAAAATGTCAATGGCGCGGCGCAGGCGCGGTTGCCAGCGGCGTGCGGGTTTGTTAGGTTGGCGGATCATGACGGAACAAAAGAATTCGTACACGATCCAACTCACGCCGGCGCAACTGACGGCGACGGCGGACTTGCTGGCGACGGGCAACTACCGGGCGCGGCACGTGCCGTATGCGGTGGCGGCGGCGGAGGGGGCCGATTGCCAGATTGTGCTCTACCAGAGCGGCAAGTGTCTGGTGCAGGGCAAGGGGGCGGCGGATTGGGTGCTGTACACCCTCGAACCGCTGGTGTTGGGCGAGGCGCGGCTGGGCTACGAAGAGGTGCTCAACCCGGAGAGTGTGTCGCCGCACATGGGCGTGGACGAAAGCGGCAAGGGCGATTTCTTTGGGCCGCTGGTCATTGCGGCGGTGTATGTGGATCCGGACATTGCCAGGGACCTCAAGGCGCTGAAGGTGCGCGACAGCAAAACGATCACCAGCGACAAGGCCGCGCAGGACATGGCCAGGAAAATCCGCGCGCGATTGGGCGACAAGTTTGTGGTGGTGAGCATCGGGCCGACGGCCTATAACCGGCTGTATGGCACGATGGGCAGCGTGAACCGCATTCTGGCGTGGGGGCATGCGCGGGCCATCGAAAACCTGCTCGAAAAAGTGCCGGGATGTCCGCGCGCGTTGAGCGATCAGTTCGGCCCCGAACAGCAAATCCAACGCGCGTTGCAGCAAAAAGGGCGCAAGATCAAGCTGGAGCAACGGCACAAGGCGGAGAGCGATATTGCGGTGGCGGCGGCTTCGGTGTTGGCGCGCTCCGCATTTCTGACGGCCATGGACAAGCTGGGCGAGAAATACGGCGTCAAGCTGCCCAAGGGCGCGTCCGACAAGGTCAAGCAGGTGGCGGCCGAAATCGCCAAGAAACACGGCGGCGCCGCGTTCCTCGACGTGGCCAAGTGCCACTTCAAGACGACCGACGACGTCCTCGGCCCGCTCGGCAAATCGCGCCAAGGCGAAAACCTGCCCCCCGCGCCGGAACGCAAGGAGTATGTGCCGCGGAGGCCTGCGAAAGCATAAGCGGACATGATCGGCATTTTGGCCAAGCGAAAAATTCGGCGTTCCCGAACGGTCGAACCCAACGTCAGCGGGGAAAAAAGGGCCGAATTAGGCCAGGTCATGACGCCGTTGGACATTGCCGATTTCATGGCTGCGCTGTTCGACTTCAAGGATGACAACGCCACCCTTGTGCTGGATGCCGGTGCCGGGCAAGGCGCGCTTTCCGGAGCTTTCATCCGGGCGTGGAGCGAGAAAACGGATCTGCGGATGCCGTTGGTTTTGACGGCATACGAGGTGGACCCCGGCATGCAGGAATATTTGCGACCGTTCCTACGGCGCTGCGCACTGGACGTGGAGCGGCAAGGCGGGAAGTTGGAGGCGGTCATTCATCCGTGCGATTTCATCCAGGCCGTGGCCAGTCCCTTCGAGTTTGGGAATCCAGGCACCTACACCCACGCCATTTTGAATCCGCCTGATAAAAAAATCGCCAGCAATTCCCTGCATTGGAAATGGCTGCGGGATTTGGGGATCGAGACGGTGAACCTGTACTCGGGATTCGTTGCGGTGGCTTTGCAGCTCCTCAAGCCCGGCGGCCAACTGGTGGCCATCGTGCCCCGCAGCTTTTGCAATGGCCCCTATTATCGGCCATTCCGCGAGATGGTCTTGAGAAATGCGGCCATCGAACGCATCCACCTGTTCGAGTCCCGTACGGCGGCGTTCAAGGCGGATGGGGTGCTACAGGAAAACGTCATCATCAAACTGGTTCGCGGCGGTCGACAGGGACCGGTGGGCATCAGCGTCAGCCGGGACGATTCATCCGGTGATTGCGAAATCCGTTTTTTGCCTTTCGATTCCGTCGTGAATGCGGGTGATGCGGAGAAATTCATTCGGATCCCGCAGGCAGCCGATGCGGTCGTCGCAACGTTGCCATTCACTCACGACCTGAATGAACTAGGGCTGCAGGTTTCCACCGGTCCGGTCGTGGATTTCCGTCTTCGGGAATTCCTGTTGGATCAGGCGACCGGCAACTCCGTACCGCTGGTTTATCCCTGCCATTTCGCCGATGGAACAATACGCTGGCCATCGGGCTCGACCCAAAAGAAGTGCGCGATATTGGATGTTCCGGAAACGCGCCGTTGGTTGTATCCGGCCGGGTGCTACGTCGTGACGCGCCGCCTTTCATCCAAGGAAGAGTCACGGCGGATCGTGGCCAGCGTGGTTGCGCGCGATGCCATTCCTGGATATGTCCGGGTTGGTTTCGAAAACCATTTGAATGTGTTCCATACCTCGAAGAACGGCTTGGATGAGGACCTGGCGAGGGGCCTGTGCGCATATTTGAATTCCACGCCGGTTGATCGCTATTTCCGGGCCTTCAACGGACACACCCAAGTCAACGCGACGGATTTAAGGAAATTGCCCTATCCATCCGTCCGGCAATTGACGAGCTTGGGGAAAAAGATGGCCAAAGTCCGGCGACATGACCAAGAGCGCATTGATTCGTTGGTGGAGAAATTGAATGAGCGCTAAAACGCGGATTCGGGAAGTCGTTCAGGTCTTGCGGGATTTGGGAATGCCGCGAGAACAGCAAAACGACCGAACGGCGCTATGCTTGTTGGCGCTCTTGGATCTCGATCCGGACAAGAAGTGGTGTGATGCGGCAGAGCCGCTGGTTGGCATTACGCCCATGATGGACTTCGCGCGTGATCGCTACGGGGTTCAATATGCGCCCAATACACACGAAACGTTCCGGCGTTTTTCTGTTCATCAATTGGTTCAGGCCGGACTCGTCTTGCCGAATCCGGACAATCCCGCCCGTCCCGTGAACAGTCCGAAAACGGTTTATAAAATCGCGCCGGAAGCGTTGCGGCTGCTGAGGGCGCGGAAATCGAAAAACTGGACGGAAATGGTGGCGACCTTCGGGGCGCAGAGAAGCACTTTGGCGGATCGCTATGCGCACATTCGCGATTTGAAGCGCGTTCCGGTTCGCATGGCGGGCAACCGCATTCTGCATTTGACCCCAGGGGCGCACAGCCTGTTGATTCGAGCGGTGGTGGAGCAATTTGCTTCTCGGTTTGTTCCGGGGGGCAACTTGCTGTATGTCGGCGACACGGGTAAAAAGTGGTCTTTTCGGGATGAAAAGGGCTTCGGCACGCTCGGCATCCAACTCGATGAACACGGAAAGATGCCGGATGTGGTCGTGCATGACGGAAAGCGAAGATGGCTGGTGTTGATCGAGGTAGTCACCAGTCATGGGCCGGTGAATCCCAAGCGGCACGAGGAGTTGAAAAGGTTATTTGGAAAGTCCAAGGCGGGATTGGTTTTCGTCACGGCGCTTCCGTCTCGCGCCATTATGTCCAAATATTGGAATGAATTGGCATGGGAAACCGAGGTGTGGGTTGCGGAGCATCCCGACCACCTGATTCATTTGAATGGCAGTCGTTTTCTAGGCCCATATGCGCAGCCGGCCCAAAAGAAGGGATGCCGATGAAACTGGTGAGATACGGCGCGCCCGGCGCCGAACGACCGGGCGTATGGCTGGAGGCCACCGCGCAGGAGCCCGCGCGGATTCTTGATGTGCAGGGCATGGCGTTCGATATGGCCGATTATGATGCGCGGTTTTGGCGCACGCACGGCGTGGAGCGGTTGCGCGCGCTGTTGCAGGAGCCCCACCTGAAGTGGGTCCCCGCTGCGGGGCGGCGTCTCGGCCCGCCTGTGGCCGCCCCGCGACAAATCATTTGCCTCGGCATCAACTACCGCGACCATGTGCAGGAGTTCAACGCGCAGGCGCCGGAACGGCCGGTGTATTTTGCCAAGAGTCCCGGCGCGCTGTGCGGCCACGGCGATGTGATTCGACTGCGCCCCGGGATGGCCCGCGTGGATGGCGAGGCCGAACTGGCGGTGGTGATCGGTCGTCGCGCGCGCGACATTCAGGAAAGCGACGCGCTCTCGTATGTGGCCGGATATACCATCCTCAACGATGTCACCAACCGCGATTTGCAGAAGGCGTGCGGGCAGTGGTTGTTGGCCAAGAGCGCGGATAGCTTCGCACCGCTGGGCCCCTGGCTGGTGACGCGCGACGAAATCAAACGGCCGCACTCGCTGCGGATCCGTCAACGGGTGAATGGCGAAGTGCTGCAGGATGCCCGCACCTCCAAAATGATTTTCCGCCTCGAAATGGTGCTGGCCGATTTGAGCCGCGTGATGACCCTGGAACCGGGCGATGTGATTTCCACCGGCACGCCGGGGGGGATCGGCTCCGCGCGCACGCCTCCCGTGGTGCTGCACGATGGCGATATCATGGAATGCGAAATTGATGGCATCGGCGTGTTGCGCAACCCCGTGGCCATGATGTATGGTTGAAGAATGCAGCAACGCACCGCTGGCGTGGCGCGATTAACAAGATAAAGGACCCCACGATGAAGAAGACATGGCTGATTGGTTTGGTGGCAATGGCGCTGGGCGCGACGGCGCAGGCGCAGGAGGAAATGGATTTTGGCGCCATGATGAAGGCGTTGAGCGGCATGGCCCAGGAGGGTGGCGCGGCCCAGCCCCCGGCGGCGGTCTCGCCGAAGGCGCTGAAGGAACTGCTGCCCAAGGCGGTCCCCGGCTACGAGCGCGTGGAAGCTGGCGCGGAAAAGCAAGGGGTGATGGGCATGAGCAGTGTGGTGGCCAAGGCGGTTTATGAAAATGGCGCCAAGACCATCGAAATTGAAATCACCGATGTGAGCGGGCTGGGCCCGTTCGGCGCGATGGCCATGGTGGGCTGGGCGCAGCAGGAAGTGGACAAGGAAACCCGCGGCGGGTTTGAACGCACCGGCACATGCCAGGGCCATAAGAGCCTCGAAAAGTGGGACAAAAACGGTCAGGAAGCCGAACTGGACATCTATGTGTCCGGGCGCTTCAGCGTGAAGGTTTCCGGCTCCGGTTTGGATTCCTTTGATGAACTGCAACCGGCGGCCAAAGCCATTGATTTCAAGGCGCTGACCGATCTGAAAGCGGAAGCCCAGTAAAACGGGTTTCGTGATTGCCGACCGCCTGCGCGTAATCCCGGCAACGCCCGCCGAATGGCTGGGGCCGTTGCCGGTGGCGCGGTGGTTCTCCCGGCCGGAATTGCCGCTGCATGTGGATGTGGGGTGCGGCAAGGGCCGCTTTTTGCTGGCGCGCGCGGCCCGTTATCCGGCGGTCAACTTTTTGGGGATAGACCGCATGTTGCGGCGCATCCGCAAAGTGGAGAATCGCGCGCGGCGGTTGGACTTGGCCAATATCCGTTTGCTGCGGGTGGAAGCCTATTATGCCGTGGCGTATTTGTTGCCGCCCGCGGCCGTCAGCACATTTTATATTTTCTTTCCCGATCCGTGGCCCAAAGCGCGGCATGAAGCGCATCGGCTTTTTAATCCGCAATTTCTGACGGCCCTGCATCGCTCGTTGCAACCCGGCGGCATGGTGCATGTGGCGACCGATCACTGGCCCTATTTTGAACAACTGCAAGGCGTGTTTGCGGCGGATTTGCGGTTTGCCCCGACCGCTCCTTTTGTGCCCGAAGCCGACGAACAAACGGACTTTGAATGCTATTACCGCGAGACCAAGCCCATCGGGCGACTCTCGGTGCAAAAGGTCTGATGCGAAAAAAAAGGGGGGGGGCTTGAGCGCCATCAGGTCGGGACTTCGCCCTGCATGGCCAGTAGTCGCTTGACGCGGTCAGCCGTGGGCGGGTGTGTGCCGAAGATGCTGGCCGATCCCGCCGCCGCCAACGGGTTGATGACGTACATGGGCGCGACCACGCGATTGGTTTGAATTTTTTTCGGCTCCTGTTCGCCCGCGATTTTTTGGAGCGCGTGGGCGAGGCCGGCGGGATAGCGGGTGAATTGCGCGGCGGAGGCATCGGCCAGATATTCGCGCTGCCGCGAACAGGCAAAGTAAAGGAGCCGCGCAATCAGCGGGGCGAGAATCGCCAGCACGATGGCAATGACGGCCATGATCGCGAAGGCCGCGCCGCCGCCCCCTTTATTATTGGAGGAGCGTCGGCGGCCGCCGCCGCCCCAGAACATCATGCGCATGCCCATGTCGGCCAGCAGCACAATCGCGCCGAGCGTCACGCCGGCCAACGTCATGAACAGGGTGTCGCGGTTGGCGATGTGCCCCAGCTCATGGGCGATGACGCCCTGCAGTTCATCGCGGTTGAGGCGCTCCAGCAGGCCGCGGGTGACGGCCACGCAGGCGCGCTCCGGTTTGAGGCCCACGGCAAACGCATTGGGCACCGGAGTCTCGATGATGAACACCCGCGGCATGGCGGGCAGGGATGCCGCAATCCGCATTTCTTCCACGATGTTGTAGAGCTGCGGCGCGTCCTCGTGTGACACTTCCCGCGCGTTGGCGGAGGACAGCAGCACGGATTCGCCGCCCATCATGTTGATGAGCAACAGCACGCCCCACACGCACAAGCCGACCAGCGCGCCATAGGTCATGCTCTCCGGCGCACCGCCCGCCAACAGTCCCATCGCGCCGCCCAGCAGCGCCAACAGCGCACCCAGCGTGGCGATCAACCACGCCGAGCGCCGCTTGTTCGCGGCAATGGCTTCCCACATGATGGCGCTCATGGCGTTGCGGCGTTGTGGCGGCCGCGCTAGGCGAACGACACCTTGGGCACCGCGCGCTCGGCTTCGTCTTTCAGCTCAAACAAATCGCGCTTGGAGAAGCCAGCCGGACCGGCCACCAGGTTGGAGGGGATGGTCTGGATCTGGTTGTTGTAGCGCGTGACGCTGTCGTTGTAGGCCTGCCGCGCAAACGAGATTTTGTTTTCGGTGGAGGACAGCTCCTCTTGCAGCGCGAGAAAGTTTTGGGACGCCTTGAGGTCGGGGTAGCGTTCCACGTTGACCATCAGGCCGCGCAGCGCGCCGGAAAGTTGGGACTCCGCCGGGCCGGCTTCGGCCGGGCCGTGGGCCCTCATGGCATCGGTGCGGGCTTTGGTGATGGCCTCGAGGGTGCCGCGTTCATGGGCCATGTAGCCCTTGACGGTTTCGAGCAGGTTGGGGATCAGGTCGTGGCGTCGTTTCAGTTGCACATCAATCTGGGCCCACGCATTGTCCACATAGTTGCGCAACCGGACCAGGCCGTTATAGATGGAAACAAACCACAGCGTCACCAACACCAATACGCCGAGAAGAATCAATACAGGAGCCATAATCAATAATCCTTTCTATGCGCGGGTTGTCCGCGCGGTGACCGAACAGAACCATACCCATCGTGCCCCAAAACGCAAGCGGGGATGTTAGAGCATGTTCATCCATTCTGTAGCCGTTTGGTCTACTGCATTGGGCTTGGCCGTTGTCAGGCTGCAT
>CAZNGD010000069.1:0-9333 GCA_964572295.1 uncultured Verrucomicrobiota bacterium | reverse complement strand
CAAGTCATCCAGCGGGTCGAGGGGATTGGTGCCGTCTTCAATGACTTCGTGGCCATCGCTGACGCCGCCGCCATCGGTATCCACGTTCAGCGGGTTGGTCTTGTAGGTCAGGATTTCCGCGCCATCTTTCAGGCCGTCAAAATCGCTGTCGGGATTGAGGGGGTCGGTCTTGTACTTGAACACCTCATCGCCGTCGGAAAGGCCGTCGCCGTCGGTGTCGGGATTATAGGGGTCGGTGCCGATGGCGGCTTCGTCGCGATCGAAAAGGCCGTCGCCGTCGCTATCAATGTCGCCGCCCTGGGCCACCTGAAAAACCGGGGCCACGACGCGCGCGGCGCCGAAGCGGTAGCTCACGCCCAATTCGACCAGGGCGGTGAACTCCCAATCCCGGCCTTGCGCGCCCGCCACGACATCGCCGCGCAGCGCCCAGGAATCGTTGAAGTGGTAGAACAGGCCGCCGCCGGCAAACAGGCCGAACTGGGTTTTGCCGTTGTCCATGTCGTCGCCGAAGAAGGTGACGGCCGGGCCCGCGCGCAGGAAGGGGTCCACGCGCCGGTTATCCAGCACGCGCAGATGCAGCAGCGCATCCAGGCTCAGGCGCAGCGCGGTGGTGCTGCCATCCAGCGGCGTGGTGTTGAGTTTGCCGGCCGGGCGGGCGGACAGCGACGGCATGAAATCCACGCCGCCTTCCAGCGCCCACCACGAGTTCAGGCTATAGCCCACTTTGCCCATCAGGCCCACGCCCGGTTTGGCTTCCACATCGCCTTCAAGGTGATAATAGCTGACGCCCACGGTGCCATACCACGGGGCGCGCACAAACAAATCGTCATCCATCGCCGTTGCTGAATAGGCCAGCCCGGACAGCAGCAGGCTCACGGCCAACATCCACTTCATCATTTTCATCATTTGACGAACTCCTGTTCCAAGATTGCCGGAACCTTACCGACCCAATCCGGCTGGGGCAAACAAAAAAACCGGCGGCGAACCGGCGCGCGGCGACTTGCCAAACCCGCGCGAGATGCGTACCGTTCTGCTGCCATCAGGGCCAACCGCATGAGTACACTTTTTGATCAATATGGCGAGAGCTACGATGCCGCCATGACCCAATCCATCGGCTTCATGGGGCAGAGCCACGACTATTATACCCAGGCCAAGGCCTCCCATATCCTGTCCATTTTGCGCCGCCGCCTCGGCGACCCACGGCAGTTGGCCGTGCTGGATGTCGGCAGCGGCGTGGGCAAGACCGACCGCTTTCTGGCCCCGCCCATCGGCCACCTTGTCGGCGTGGATATTTCCGGGGCCAGCATCGAACGCGCCCGGCGGGACAATCCCGCCATCCGCTATGAGGTGTATGATGGCCACCAACTCCCCTTCCCTGCGGAATCGTTTGCCGCCGCGTTTTTGATTTGCGTGATGCACCATGTCGCCATCGCCGACCGCGTGGCCCTGTTGCAGGAGGTCCGGCGGGTGCTCGCCCCCGGCGGCCTGCTGATGATTTTTGAGCACAATCCGTTTAATCTGCTGACCCGGCTGGCGGTGGCGCGCTGCGAGTTTGATCGCGATGCGCAACTGCTCACCCGCGGGCTGGCCGCCCGCCTGCTGCGACAGGCTGGTTTCACCGTCGCGGAAAAGCGGTATATTCTGGTCTCGCCCATGGCGTTCAAGGGCAGCGCCGGATTGGAACGGGCTTGCAGCCAAGTGCCCCTTGGCGCGCAATACTACGCAGTCGGCCAAAAACCGCAGTGATCGGCGCGCGTAGAGCATTTGAAGAAATAATGTAGCCGGATTGATGAAAATGCTCTAGGGAATGGCGCTGAGGCGCAGCTCCCGCACCACCAGCGCGCCACCGCCCAGCTTCTTGCAGGTCAGTTGCTGCACGCCCGCAGACAGCTCCACGGTAAAGGTTTGCCTGCTCAATTGACCGGGCGGAAAAACCAGCGGATTCATCTCGCCAATCCGTAGCGTCACACTGCCGCCATTGCCCGCCGCCGTCACCTCGCCACGGAAAGTGGCGGCGTGGCCGGTCACATTATGAACCTCCACACCGGCCGTGTCCTCCAAAATGCGGTAATCGGTGAAGTCGCCCTGTTGCCACGGCTTGAACAGCCGCCACCCCTCCCCGAAGAACACACAAGCCGTTTGTCCGTTGGCCTTCGCGCGTTCGGCCAGCTCGTGGCGCGTGCTGTAGAAGAGTTCCGGTTCCACGCGCGAGGTTTCGGTATAAAACTCTTCCATCGGCGCGAAGCCGGTGTCGCGCAGCCAAACCCCCGCCGCATTGGTCAACACCACCCGGTGCGCGAACCATTTTTCGGGCCACGTCCACAACCCCACGCGGGCGGCATGATTGCGCGCCAGCCGCAAAAATCCCTGCGCGCCGTTTTGCTGGATGGCCGTTTGCGTGCGCGGCCGCCAGTTCAGCGCCACATATTGTTCGTAGGGCTCATCCGGAACGGTGAAGCTCACGGTGACGTTGGTCGGGGCGTAGCGCGTCATTTCATTCCACGGCTCCAGCCAGCGGTCAATGAGCACGACATCGCCGGGCGCGAGACGGCTGTCCAGCTCATCGCGAATCAGCCGGTACGGCGTGGGCTTGCCATCCAGATTCATGATGTGCCACACGGGGACGGCCAAAATCGCCGCCAGCAGAATGGCCAGCCCCGCCAGCCCCGCCATGCGCCGCCGCTCACCCCACGCCCGCGCCACGCGGTCGAGCGTCATGACCGCCCAGCAAAGGAATGCCGGCAGGTTGACCGCAAAATACACCAGCTTGCCCTTGCCGCCGCCGCCCACGCCGAACACATAGGCATAGGTCACCACCAGGCACCCCCACGCAAGCCACGACATCGCGCGATACAGCGGGTCTGCCGCCCCCCCCACCCGCCGGGCGCGCCACGCATTCCACAACGCCGCCACCGCCAGCAGCGCGAGCAACGCCACCCCCACCCCGTTGGCCCCGCCCACAAAAAACGGCAGCACGCGCGGCCCGACCAAACCGAAATCCGCCCCGATGTGCCCCATCGGGTCCGCGGCGGTTCGTTGCATTTCCAGAAAGGCCCGGAAAATCCAGCGGGACATCCCCGCCGCCAAGCCCACGGCCACCCACGCCATGGCGGCCCCATGCCGGCGCCGCGCCCCGCCCAACAGCCCGCGCCAGCCGGCAATCAACAGCAGCAGCCAGGCGATGCCCGCCACCGCCCACGCGCTCATGTGCGCCAAACAGGCCAACAGGGTCCACACGGTCCACTCGCCATACTGCCGCGCCTTGAGTTCGCCCCCGCCACGCAGCCGCGCCATGAAGTCCGCGCCGCGCAACAACATCCCCGCCGCAAAAAACATGGTCACCACATAATAGTAGGCCTCGCGCGAATGATAGACATGAAACGGCAGCAGCGCCAGCCACAGCCCCAGCAGCAGGCCCGCCCCCAGCCCGCGCCGCCGCCGCATCCAGCCCGTACAAAAGACCACCGTCAGCAACCCCAGCAGCGCAAACGGTTCGCGCGTGAAGGCCTCGTCCACGGTGCGCCCCGGTTGCAGCCGGGCCCACACCACGGGAATGGAATCCACCAACGGGATTTGATTAAGCCACGGCGGATCCGTCCACAGTTTCGTCAGCGTGGTCGCGCCGCCGGCATAATTCAGCATGTTTAATTCATCGGCGCGGGTGGCCGTGTGCCCCAAATCCGCCAGGCGCACCCAGCCCGCCAGCGCCAGGACCGCCACCGCGGCCAGGCCGTTGATGATTCCACCGCGGGGCATCGCCCACTTCATGGCGCAGCGGAGGTGTCGCGGGTGTCCGAGCGCACCAGATAGAGCGGCCGCCGTTTGCCCTCCTCAAAAATGCGGCTGACATATTGCCCCAGCATTCCGATGCTCACCAACTGCACCCCGCCCAGCAGCGCCATCACCGCGATCAGCGAAGCCCAGCCCTTTTCCAGACTCTGCGGCTGCACGATCGCCAGCACCATGACATAAATCACCCACAACGTGGCCAACACGCACACGCCGAAACCCAGCACCGCAATCCAGCGCAGCGGCGAGGCCGAAAAGGACGTAATGGCATCAAACGCCAGCCGCGCGCTCTTCCAGACCGGATATTTGGTTTCGCCCGCCAGCCGCGCCGCCCGGTCGTATTCCACCGACACTTGCCGGAACCCCACCCAGCACGTCAGCCCGCGCATGAAGCGGTGCAGCTCGCGCATCTCGCGCAGCGCATCCACCACACACCGGTCCACCAACCGGAAATCGCCGGCATCCATCGGCACATTGGTTTTCGCCAGCCGCCGGAAAATGCGATAAAAGGACGCCGCCAAAAACTTTTTGAGCCATGTTTCCCCCGCGCGGCTGCGGCGCACCGCATACACCACCTCGACCCCCTCGTGCCATTTGTCCAGCATCGCCGCGATGGTTTCCGGCGGATCCTGCAAATCCGCATCCATGATCACCACCGCATCCCCGGTGGCCCGGTCCAGGCCGGCCGTGATCGCCAACTGATGACCGAAATTACGCGACAACCGAACCAGCCGCACATGCGGGTTGGACTCGGCCTGGGCCTGCGCCCACTCGGTGGAGCCATCCGTGCTCCCGTCATCCACCAAGAGCAGCTCCCAGCGTTCCGACCGCCCCGCAAAAACCCCCGCCACCCGCTCCAATAAGATGGGCAGGTTGTCTTTCTCGTTCAGGAACGGCACCACAATCGTGATCAGTTTTGCCTCGCTCATGGTGCAACATCCTACTCCAATCCCCCGCAACGGGCAATCGCCAAGAAACGCCCCCCCTGCCCCGCCGCATCCCCGCCCAAGAACAGAACCGGCGCGACGGCCCAACCGCCTATTCGCCCGCCCATTTGGCGTGGGGCACACGCTGCCGCAGCGCGGCTTCGAGCATGCTCCACGGCACCACCCGGCGGACGGCAGCCGATTTGCCCGCCAGAGTTTTCCCTTCGTCTGCGGCCTGACGCACCGCCGCCTGAACGGTTTCATCCAAACCGGATTCCGCGATCAACCACAGCAACATTTTGACCTCGATAATATGGTTATAGACGAAATAGGCATCGCGCTGTTCCGCGCCGCGACGCTCAAAACTGCCCGTGTCGACGTTGGGATTCAGCCAGCCCAGCCAATGGGCCTGCTGCGTGGTATAGCGGTTGTAGCCCGGAGTGCCCAATTCCATCGGCTCATCGGCGGGCAATTCCTCAATCACCTCTATCAGCCAGAGAATACTCGGCGGCAACGGCACAACCGGACGCGATTCTGCCGATGCCCGGCCCAAGCCCCCCAGCCCCACCAACAGCAAAAACACCAACCACAACCTCATATCCCGGCCTTTCGTTTGATTAAAAAATCGAACTACACCACCCGCGCGATGTCAAAGCCATTCCATCCCCCCCCGGCAACGCCCCATTGCCGGCGTGGTTGAACGATGAAAAGAAAACAAACTCGCCGCAAGGGCGGGACTGGGGTAACTTGATCGGCCTGATGGACCACCCCGCCGCCAATTCCCTTTCGCCACCCACGGTCGCTGACCGCATGGGTACGGAACGTGTGGGGCGGTTACTGCTGCGCTTTTCCATTCCGGCCATCGTCGGCATGCTTGTGCAGGCGCTCTACAACATCGTGGACCGGATGTTCATTGGCTACGGCATCGGACCGCAGGGCATTGCCGGGGTGACGCTCAGCTTTCCCTTGATGATGGCCATGGTCTCGTTTTCCATTCTGGTGGGGGTCGGGGCCAACACGTTGTTTGCCATCCGGCTGGGTGAAGGCCGCCGCGAGGAAGCCGAGCGGATTCTGGGCAATGCCTTCGGGCTGCTTTTTTTTGTGCCGCTGGCCGCTTCGCTGGTGGGCATGGCCTATCTGGATCCCCTGCTGCGACTGGCCGGCACCAGCGAAGAACTGCTGCCCTACGCGCGCGACTATGCCCGCATCATTTTGGGCGGCACCGCGCTCACCACCACCGGCCACGGGCTGGCGCACTTCATCCGCTCCGATGGCCGCCCGTTCATTTCCATGGCCGCCATGTTGATTGGCGCCATCACCAACACCCTGCTGGACCCACTGTTTATTTTTGTTTTCCACTGGGGCATGAAGGGGGCCGCGTGGGCCACGGTGCTGGCACAGGGGCTGTCATTTGCGTGGTGCTTCGGCTACTTCCTCCGCTCCCGCACCGGCACCCGCCTGCGGCGGCATAATCTGCGGCTCCGCCCGCGCGAAATCGTGTGGCCGCTGTTGGGCATCGGCTTTGCGCCGTTTGCGATGCACCTGGCCAATAGTTTTTTGAACGTGATTCTCAACCGCGGACTGGCGCGGTATGGCGGCGATGACGCCATCGCCGTGATGGGGATTCTCTCGGCCTACATGAGCATTATTTTCATGCCCGTGTTCGGCCTGGCGCAAGGCGCGCAGCCCCTGATGGGCTACAACTTTGGCGCGCAACACTATTCGCGCGTCCGCACCCTGTTCCGCCTGTCCGTCATCGTGGCCACGGGCTTCATGCTGGCTGGCTGGGGATTGAGCCAACTATTCCCCATCCCCATTCTGCGGCTGTTTGTGCCCGCCGACTCGAATCTGCTGCCGCTGGGACAGCGCGCCCTGCGGATTTTCACCCTGGCCTTCCCCATCATTGGCCTGCCGATTATGAGCGGGCAGTTTTTCCAGGCCATCGGCAAACCGGTGCAAGCCGCGCTCATTGCGCTCTCGCGCCAAATCCTGCTGTTCATTCCCTTTATCTACGTTTTTCCCCGCTTCTGGGGGCTGACCGGCCTTTTCTTCGCCGCCCCGGCCTCCGACGTACTGGCCACCGCCATCGCCCTGCCTCTGGTTTTGCACCAACTACGCTTCTTCCACCGCCTCGAACAAGCCCCCGCCCCAGCAACACCCCCCACCGCCCCCATCACGGCGCAAGTATCAACGAGATAAATCAACCTGCAACCCTGGCATCAAATGATGCATTTGCGGGTGTGAGCGTTGTAAAACCGATACCTCCATCGTGGAGACAAGCTGTCATATCGGTTTGGGAGTCGGGCGATGAAAACCGGTTCCTCGCTGATTCCAGTGGCCAGAATCCGGGAAATGGTGCCGTTTCAGGGGCATGACAACACCAGAAAAATTGGTTCCTCGCTGTTTTCAGTGGCTGGAAAACCCCGCCTTGGGCGGGGGCTGGAGTTTGGCTATTCTGTTTTCATGCCATGGCGTAAAACAGGGCGTTTGGGAGGCAATTTTGTAATTTCTCCGGCTTTGAGTTCGGGGCTGGGGATGACGTGAAGCCGGAGAAATTCAAGGATTGGGCCCACACCTCGTGTCGGAGGTGTTGCCGGAGGGTTTGAGTGGAAGCGCGGACGGCATCCTTGTTCCGCCATTTGGGTGCGGGCACCGTATCGGGTTGGCCGGCCGGTCCGTAGGCGTTGGCGGCGGCGGTGAGCAGCATGGCGTAGGCGGCGACAGCCAGGGCGGGGACATTCTCAACGGATGTTGGTTTTCGAATCTGGGCTTGTCCAACGCCCAAGATTGTTTTTTCGTCCCGGAAGTTCACTTCGATATCCCATCGCCACACATAGGGTTGAATGATTTGTTGGATGTCCGCATCGGGCTCGGTGCAAATCAGGAAGGCGGGTTGGCGGTAGAGCATCCGGGAGTGCTTCGTCAGGCGGTAGCCCAAGGGGGCGATCACGATGAGGCCCAGGTTGTGTGCCTGGCCCGCCGGTCGCCACCGCAAAGAGCGGAGCATTTTGATTTTGAAATCGTGCATTTTCCCTGCGGCGAAAGCCCGGACGCGTTGCCAAGGCACCGAGTTGTCTTGGCGGAGTTCTTCGGGGGTGGGAGCGCGTTTCCCATAGACGGGTTTGCGCCCCGGTCCGCTCGTGGAGGGCTCCGGCAGATCGTACAGCTTGGCATCGGAACGAATCCGTCCCACGATGGTGGTTCGCGGCCGCAGATTCTTGAGCAGCGTGCCGTTGGTATAGCCCCCGTCAACCACCGCCCACAGCGGACGGTTCGCTTGGCCCTCGGCATCCATGTTCTGCCGCAGGGCATGGAGGCGCTGCGCACCCACTTTGGGCAACGCCATGTCGCGTTGAGCCTGACGGTAGAGGGCATGGGCTTGCTCGTCGGCGTTGCGCCGTGGCTTCTGAGGGGCGGGGGCATGGACAAAATCGATGGGAATCATCCGCGCCATCCCGTTGGCGGCCGCGCAAGCCATGGAGATTTGCAGGAACCGCTGGGCCTTGATGAGGTTCAGATGGAATGGCGGCCCCAACGGGTCGCGCGCGTACTTGACTCCATGCGTTTTGCGCCCGCTTTTACGCACACGCGTGTCGTCCATCGCCGCCACCAAGGGCTGTGCGTCAGCCAACCGTTTGGTTAGACTTTGCCGCACCGGCAGAAACAATGCCTCGGGATCCACACGACGGGCCGAATACATCCGGTAATCAGCGCTCCAGTCGCAGAACAGCCGCCCGGATGTGCCGAGCAGGCCCGTCACGGTGTGGCGTCCCAGGCAGAGCAGTTGGCTGAGCAGATGCCGGCGGATCCGCCCGCGCATCTCTTCGGATCCAAGGCCATCGCACTCGTTCAAGAGCGCTTCGATGCCGTCGAGAAGTGGCGTAGAGTTTTTTTTACTGTGACCGGAGAGGCCGGCACATGGCGGCGGTGCGCAATGATGTTGGCCTTGTCCTCGATGATCCATTCGATGACTTCACCTTTTTGAAACTCCAACGCCTCTGCCACGGCCGTGGGGAACTGGGCGCTCCATTCACCTCATGCACCTGCCTTCGGTCTTGTGTCGGTCACTTTTCGCCCCGAAGCCCGAAAGGAAGTGGGGGCTTCGAGTCGAAAAGTTCTCTTCTCGAATAGATACGCCCATCACCGCAGCCCCCGCGCCAAAGCGCCGCCGCCCACGATCCTTCTCGGGCATCCCAGGCTTCTCCCAACTTCGCGCACCCCCTTCTGAAACTGAACGTTGACGTGCACGGCCCGTTGAGGCACAAGAGACAACTAGCGCAACCGCGAGTAACTGTGATTCGATTGAACCTTCGAGGTCTATCAGCGATGACGGAACAACAGAAGCATGAGAAGGACGAAATCATGGATGCCGACGAGGCGGCGCTTGGCACCGACGCAAACAATGTGGACACCGACGGCGACGCCTTCCCTTGGTCGGAATCCTCTCCGCCGAGCGGCAGCGATGCCGACGAACTGTCCAACGGAACCGATCCGCTCAATCCTGATTCCGACGGCGACGGCATCCCCGATGGATGGGAACTGGCGGGCGGGCTGGACCCGCTATCGCCCGACAGCGACGGCAACGGCATGCCCGACGGCGACGAGGATTCCGACGGCG
>CAZNGD010000068.1:0-9514 GCA_964572295.1 uncultured Verrucomicrobiota bacterium | reverse complement strand
CAGGACGTACACTCTTTCCCTACACGACGCTCTTCCGATCTTGCCCGCATCCTGCAAATCTTCGCGGCAGGCCGGATGGCACGTGAAGCGCCGGCCGGTCAGCAAACCGGCATCGCGCAGCACGGTGGGGCCCGCGCAAATGGCGGCCACCCACTTATCGGCAGCCGCAAAATCGCGCACGGCCTGCTTGACGGTGGCCTCCGCGCACATGGCCTCGGTGCCGCCAATGCCACCCGGAATAATCAGGGCATCAAAACGGCTGGCCTCGGCCGGGTCCCACGCGCCATCGGGCGCGAGGCGCACCCCGCGCGAGGTGGTGACCATGCGCGTTTCCTCCCCCACCCCGGCCAAAAACACGCTGACTCCCGCGCGGCGCAGGACATCCACCACGATGACCACTTCCATTTCCTCGGAGCCGTCGGCCACCAACACGCACACCTTCTTCTTCTGCATTTGATTCTCCTCCTGTGGAGCCTACGCCCGCGGGTGGGCCTTGTCATATTCTTCCTTCAGCCGTTCCACGCTGACGTGGGTATAGATTTGCGTGGTGGAGAGGCTGGCATGGCCGAGCAACTCCTGCACACTGCGCAAATCCGCGCCGGCATCGAGCAAATGGGTGGCGAAACTATGCCGCAGGACGTGCGGCGTAATGGCCGAATTCAGCCCGGCAGCCGCCAGATATTTTTTGAGCGCTCGTTCCACCGAGCGCGGGGTCAGCGGCCCGCCCTTGGAGCTGAGGAATACCGCGGCGGGGCGGCGCAGTCCCCGCGTGGCCAGCCAGCCATCCCGCGCATCCAACGCCGCCTGCAGTGCCTGGGCAGCGGGGCGGCCAATGGGACACACCCGTTCTTTTTTGCCCTTGCCGCGCACGAGCGCGGTGCCGGTGAGCAAGTCGAGGCGCGCCGCAGTGAGGCCGCACAGCTCCGCGATGCGCATTCCGGTGCTATAGAACAATTCCAGGATGGCGGTATCGCGCCGCGCGGCATAGACGGCAAACGCGGACGGCGGCTGGGCCCGTTTGGGGGCGGCCGCGGCCAGACGCGCCGGCGCGTCCAGCAGGCGCAACACCTCCTCGCGCGTGAGCACTTGGGGCAACCGACGGTGCAGCCGGGGCTGCTGCAAACCGGCAAACGGGTTATTCTTGACCCAGTCCTCGCGCACCAGAAAACGGAAAAAGGAGCGCAGGCTGGACATCTTGCGGCGGGCAGTGGTCGGCGCCAAACCGGCCTTTTGAAACGACGCCAAAAAACGCCGCGCGGAAAAGCGGTCGGGTGTTTTCCACGGGAATGGCGGTGGCGTATCCGCGCCCCACAGTTGCCGGCAAAACTGCGTGATATCGGACAGATAGCCCGCCACCGTATGCTCCGAGGCGTTGCGCTCCGTCCGCAGGTACTGCAAAAACTCCGCCACGGCGGGGTCTTGATCCACGGCGGCGGCCGGCGGCGCTTTTGCCGACAACCGGACTGGGCGTTGGCTGGCCACCAGGCTCCCCTCCTTGCCGCGCCGTCCGCTTATTCAGCGGGCGGAGCCGAGGCGGCTTCCTTTTTGGTGGCGCGGGGTTCCGGCAGGCCCAGTTTGGCCACGTGGGCCGCATAGTTCGGGATTTGCGCGGCATAGTTCAAGGCCAGACGCTTCAGCGCGCTGACCTGCTTGAACGAAAGCTGCTTGCGCTGCGCATACTGGGACTTGAGCGACTCCAGAAATTCGCGGTCATCCCACTTGCGTCCCTTGCGGGTGGTGGCCGGCCGCCACGTTTGGATGCCATCAAAGAGCGCCAGAATATCATCCAAATGGGCATCGGCGGGCGTGGCGCTTTCGGCGGTCAGCCCCAGTTCGGCGGCGCGCGCGGCGAAGTCCGGCATTTGCCCGGCATACTTGCGCATGATTTTGTCCAGATAGGCAATTTGCGCGGGGGAGAGCCGTTTGCCGCCGCCCACCTGGCCGCGCAACGAGTCCACAAAATCGCGGTCGTCATACACCTTTTTGCCGAACTTGCGCGGCGGATCAAACGTCACGTTTTCGAGCATGGCCAGTTTGGCAATGGTTTCCTGCCGGGGCGGGCCTTCGCGGTCGGACGGGGCCGGCGCGGTCAGCTTCAATTCCGCCGCCACGGCGGCGGCGGTGGGGATTTGGTCCTGATAACGGAAGAGCAGGCGGGCCAGCGCATCCTGTTGACGCCGCGAAATCGGCCGCTTGTTTTCCGTGATTTGCCGCCGGATGGACTCCACAAACTTTTCGTCGCTATAGACGGTTTTTTCGCCGCGGGTCATGGGCTGTTGCCAGGTGGTGACGGCGGTCAGCGCCGCCAGCATTTTTTCGACTGCGGCCAAATCGCCGGCCGGGCCGCGGGCCGCGCCCATCCACTCCTGAAACTTGGTGTAAAAGGTGGTGAGCATATCGGTCCAGGCCACCTTGCCCTCTTCAATTTCATCGAGCAGTTCTTCCATGTTGGCGGTGAACTGCACATCAAAGAGCGCATCCAGATGGCCGACGAGGAAATCGCACACCTTGAGGCCGAGCGCGGTCGGGACGAGGGCGCGCTTTTCGCGGTCCACATATTTGCGATCCAGCAGCGTGGAAATAATCTGGGCATAGGTGCTGGGGCGGCCCACGCCATTTTCTTCGAGCACCTTGACCAGCGAAGCCTCGGTGAAACGCGGCGGCGGCTGGGTTTCCTTGCGGTCGTTGAGCCATTCGACGACCTCGAGCGTCTCGCCGGGTTCCAACGGCGGCAGGCTGACCACTTCGTCGTTGTCGCCATTTTCCGCTTCTTCTTTTTTGCGTTGTTCAAGGCCGGAAACGCGCATGAACCCGGGGAACACGATTTCCGATGCCGTGGCGCGGAAAAGGAACGAATCCGGACCGTCGCCGACGGCTTCGATTTCGGCCGTGCGCTGCGCGATGCGCGCGGGCGCCATTTGGCTGGCCATGAAGCGCCGCCAAATCAGGTCGTAGAGCCGCCAGTCGTCGCGTTCGAGGATGTTTTTCAGGCTGGCGGGGGTGCGGGCGGGATCGGTGGGGCGAATCGCCTCGTGCGCTTCCTGCGCGCTGGAGCGATTGCGGAAAATATTGGGGGTTTCGGGCAGAAACTCCGGGCCATGCTCGCGGCGGATAAACTCGCGCGCCTGTTCCCGCGCCTCCTGCGCGATGGTGAACGAATCGGTGCGCATATAGGTGATCAAACCGGACGCGGTGCCCTGGCCGAGGCTGATGCCTTCGTACAGTTTTTGGGCCAGGCGCATGGTGCGGGCGGGCGGGAAGCCCAACGCGCTGCTGGCCGCCTGTTGCAGGCTGCTGGTGATGAACGGCGGCGGCGCATTTTTGCGCACTTCCTTGCGCAACACATCCTGCACGCGCAAGGCGCGCTGGCGCAACTCCGCCATCAGCCGGAGCGCCTCGGCTTCCTCCTTGATATCGGCCTTGGCCGCGTTGACCTTGGCCAGTTGGGCGATGAACGGCGCGCGCGGGTCCACCTGCCTGGCGGCTTTGACGCCGATGACCCAGTAGGGCACGGGCTGGAATTCGCGGATGGCATTTTCGCGCTCGCACACGAGGCGCAACGCCACGGACTGCACGCGGCCGGCGCTCGATGCGCCCGGGACGCGCCGCCACAGCATGGGGCTGACCTTGTAGCCCACCACGCGGTCGAGGATCCGGCGGGCCTGCTGGCTATCCACGCGCATCTGGTTGATTTCGGTGGGCTCGCTGAAGGCTTTGCGGATGGCGGGGGCGGTAATCTCGTTATAGGTCACGCGGCGGAAGTTATGTTCGCCCACCTTGTCCTTGAGCGCCTCGCGCAGATGCCAGGCGATGGCTTCGCCTTCGCGGTCGGGGTCCGGCGCCAGATAAATGGTTTCCACCTTGGCCGCCGCCGCCTGCAAGTCCGCCAGCACTTTTGCGCGGCCCTTGATGGGCACATATTGCGGCACGAAACCGCGCTGCACATCCACGCCCAACGCGCGTTCGGGCAAATCCCGGACGTGCCCCAGCGAGGCCTTCACGATATATTCGCCGCCCAACAACTTGTTGATGGTTTTGGCTTTGGCCGGTGATTCCACAATGACGAGATTCTTTGGCATGAGTCGGGTATCCTTTCCTTCAAACGGGTGCGGTCGCCCCGGGTTCCCAATCCCAGCGGCGTATGTCTTCCATCAAAGCCAAACGACGGCCGGGCAGCCGCCGGATGATCTTTTTCATTTCCAATTGCATGGCCAGCGTCATCAGTTGCGCGGACGGCAGGCCGGTCTTGCGAATCAAGACATCAAAATCCAATTCCGGTTCCGGCCACAGCGCGCGCACCACGGCCTGTTCGGGGGCGGACAGGGCGAGGCGCTGGCGGGCATCCTGCCGCTGGGTCAGGCGGGCCTGTTCCGCCGGCGGAAACAGGAACTCAAACTCGCGCAGGATATCGGGCAAATCCTCGACCAGGCGGGCGCCATTTTGGATGAGGCGGTGCGGCCCTTTGGCACCGGGCAAATCCACGCGGCCCGGCACCGCCAGCACGCTACGCCCCTGCTCCAGCGCCTGTTCGGCGGTGTTCATGGCGCCGCTATCCAGCCCCGCCTCCACCACCAGCACCCCCTTGGCCAGGCCGCTGACAATCCGGTTGCGATACGGAAACGTGGTGCGGTCGGGCTCGCGTCCGAGCGGAAACTCGCTGATCACCGCGCCATGCCCGGCGATGCGCTCGGCCAGCTCGCGATTTTCCGGCGGATACAGTTTGTCCAACGCGCCGCCCAGCACCGCCAACGTGCGGCCTTCCGCCTTGAGCGCGGCCAGATGGGCGGCGGTATCAATGCCGCGCGCCAGACCGCTAATGATGGTGAACCCGGCCTTGGCGGCCAGGTAGGAGAGTTTCTCCGCCTGCGCCAGACCGTAGTGCGACGCGCGGCGCGTCCCCACCACCGCCAGCGCCTGCTCATCGTTTTTCGTCAACATGCCGCGCACATAGAGGCACAGCGGCGGATCATAGAGGGAAGTCAGCGGCGCGGGATACTCGTCATCCAGCGGCGTGAGGATGCGCGCGCCCAGCGCGGCGGCGGCTTCTTCTTCGCGGGCGGCGGAGATGGTCGCGCGTTGCGCGACGATGCCGGCGGCCACTTTGGGGCCAATGCCGCGCACGGTGGCCAGCAGGGATGCCGGGGCGGCCAGCACGGCCTCCGGCGAGCCAAGCGCCTCGACCATCGCACGCACGCGGACCGGACCGATGTTCTCGATCTGGTTCAGCGTAATGTAGGCGGCGCGCGCGGTCATGGGAAATCAGCCTATCGGGATCAATCGTCCAAGGCGCTGGTTTCGTCCTCGGGCGGCTGCGGCAGCGGAATGGTTTCCTCCGGCACCACGGGGGCGGCCGACACCGCGCGCCGCCGCCGAAACGGCGTGAACAATTCCAGTTGGCCGCTCTTGAGCAGATCGTAGTTTTTCAGAATGCGCAGGATTTGCAGCAGGTCGGATTTTTCGTAATTGCGTTTGACGTCAATGCGCTCGGTCAATTCCAGCAGCATGGGGCGGTACAGAATCACGCCATCAATGCCGCGCGTCCGGAGGAATGCCAGCGCTTGCGCGCGTTGATCCGGATCGGCCGGCAAATCGGCCAGACACAAAATCTTGGCGGGATTGGGCTGGCCGAGGTCCGCCTCCGCCAGGCGCACCACTTCCGGCTCCGCGAACCGGTACATGTCCGGCAGGCTGGCCAGAATGGCCGCCGTGAACTTTTCCGAGTGCCAGCCGCGAATCGCGATGATGGCGCTGGACACCTGGGCCAGTTCCGCCGCGCCCCAGATGCGCTCCTTGGAAAGCGGCCCCGGCTGCGGCAGCGCCGGATTCACCGCCAGCAAATCCAATTCCTCATAAGCCCCCTTGGCGCGCGCCATCACCTGATATTTGCGCGGTTGGCGAACCAAAAAACCCAGGGCTTCGAGATATTCCCGAACAATCCACTCATTGACCGATGCCATGCGCGCACCATCCTTTCACCGATTCGTCCAGGGTTGCGGGGGACACGGGCTCCGGCAGGCCGCAGTGGCCGAGGCGGTCACACAGGACAAAGCGCACCGCGCCGGCGGCCGCCTTTTTGTCGCGGCCCATCGCCGTGCGGACCTCCCGCCAGTCCAGGCTGGCGGGACGCAAGCGAGCCGGGTCCAAATCAAACTGTTTCAGCAGCGCCATGGCGCGGGCGGCATCCGCCGCCGGGAAGCCCCGGTGGGCCACCGACCAGGCCAGGGCGAAATCCATGCCCAGCGCCACCGCCTCGCCGTGCAGCAAGCCGGAGTAGGCGGTCACTTTTTCCAGCGCATGGCCGAGGGTGTGGCCGAAGTTGAGCACCGCGCGCAGACCGCCCTCGCGTTCGTCGCGCGCGACAACATCGGCCTTGATTTCGCAGCAACGGGCCACCATGCGTTCCAACGCCGCCGACTGCCGCGCCTGAATGGCCGGGGTATTCGCTTCAAGCCAGTCAAAGAAGGCGGCATCCAGGGTCACGCCATATTTGATGACCTCGGCCATCCCGGCGGCAAACTCGCGCGGCGGCAGGGTGGCCAGCGTATCGGTGTCCGCGCATACCGCAATGGGCTGATGAAATGCGCCCGCCAGATTTTTGCCTGCCGCCAAATTGATGCCCGTTTTGCCGCCTACGGAGCTGTCCACCATGGCCAACAGGCTGGTGGGAACCTGCACAAAGCGAATGCCCCGCATATAGGCGGCGGCGGCGAAGCCGGTCACATCGCCCACCACGCCCCCCCCCAGCGCCACCAGCACCCCCGCCCGGTCGAGGCGCGCCTGCGCGATTTTTTCCAGCAAATCCGCCCAGCAGCCCGCCGCCTTCGAGGTCTCGCCTGGCGGCAGGACCACCGTGGGCCAGCCCCCGCCCAGCAGCGCGGCGACACGCTCCCCGTGGCAGGCGGCCACGTTGGCATCCGTGACCACCAGCCCACGCATCCCGTTGACAACCCCCGCCAAGTGGCGGAGTACCCCCGCGCCCACCCAAATGGGATAGGAGCGTTCGCCGAGATCAATCTGAACCTGACGAGCCATAACGGGGTGAGGAAATATCCCCAACGCCCGCCGTTGTCAATGCGTTTCCCTACCCCGGCGCGGCAAGGCGGGCGATGCCGGGCGCAGACCCCAGCGGACCAATTCGCTGGCGAGTTCGCGGCAAGAGGGCTGGCCGGGGGCGGTGGCTTTGGCCAGCGAGCCATAGACAAGGTGCGACCCCGCCGCGGCCGCCGCCACGCGCGACAGCCCCCCCAGCGGCCCCATGCCCATGACGCTCAACGGACCTTTGACCAGCGCCGGCAAGGCCAACAAATTCGCCAGCTCGGCGGCGCGGTTGACCCGCGTGGCGATTTTGATCACATCCACTGGCCGTTGCCGACCGCGCGCGGCCACCGCCAACAAGCGCGACAGCGGCGGGGTTTTCTCGAAATGGTGAAACGACCCGATCAGCCGGACACCGTTCGCCTTGGCCACCGGCACCAGCGCCGCCACGGTCCGGGTGGCCGCCAGCTCAACATCCAGCATGGACACCACGCGCGCCGCCTGCAAATAGAGCGCCAGACGCTCGGCTTCGCGGCCACGCCACTGCCCCCCCTCCCGCGACGAACGGATGGTCAGAATGACCGGGCGGCCCTGCCGCTCAATCGCCGCGCAGCGATTCAACCATTCGCCGCCGCAAAGCCCGGTCAGGTCCAAACGCACTTCCAGCACATCGCAGACCGCCGGCGCGCGGCGCGCGCAACGACGCAGCAGCTCCGGCGAGTCAATGCAGCCGACGAGCAAAGAATGACGAGTGGAACATCTTTTCATAAGGGCATCACACCAGACTCGCCGCCGGAAAAAAAGCCAAGAATGGCCGCAGTGTAACTTTCCCGGCGGGGGCGGCGACTGTCATGGGCGTATGGGAAAACATCATGAAAGGAACACCCACCATGAAAAGCCAATCGCTCCGCCAAGTCCTGCTTCTCGCGGCAATCGCCAGTTTGGCGCTCCCGCTGGTGTCCCAGGCCCGTCCTCCGCAGCGCCGCGAACCACCGCGCCGCTCCCCGGTGTACCAGCCGCCGCCGCCCCGCCCGCCGGCGGCACAGTGCCACCGGCCACCCCCGCCACCGCCGCCGCGGTATTTTCGCCCGCCGCCACCCCCGCCCCCCCCGCCGCCGGTCTACTTCCGGCCACCGCCACCGCCGCCCCCCTGCTACGGCGCGCCGCCCCCCAGGTACTTCTATCCCGCCGTGCCGACCGTCGGCTTTTTCTTCCGGCTGTAAGCTGGCTTGCCGTCACGTCCGTTCTATGAAATCTTATGTTACGGAACAGCGCCATCCCGCGCCATGTGCCAGGCTGACTCATGACCGACACCGACAACCGCCAAAACGACCAAGCGTTCGTCATGGATGCCGTAGCCCGCGTGGTGGCGGGCGATGTCGAATCATTTGCGGTGATTGTCCAGACCTACCAACGGCTCGTGGCGGCGACCTTGTCCCGCCGCCTGCCCGCGCAGGATATTCAGGAAGTGGCGCAGGATGTGTTTGTGCGCGCGTTTCGCGCCCTGCCGTCCTACCGCCACGCCGCGCCGTTCCACATCTGGCTGCTCCGCATCACCCGCCACGCCGCCATGGACTTCTGGCGGCGCAAATACCGGCGGCGGACCCGGTTGCTGGGCGATTTGGATGAGGCCAGCCTGCGCCATGTGGAACAACGGCAACAGCAGCAGGTGGCCGAGCAGGAGACGGATGCCGCCACCCGCGAGGCCGCGCGGGAATGGCTGGCGGCCGCGTTGGCGCGCCTCTCGCCGGAGGACCGCGCCATCATCACGCTGGTGGAGTTGGAGGAACACAGCATGGAGGAAGCCGCCCGGCAACTGGGCTGCGGAGTCTCCGCGGCCAAGGTGCGCGCCTTTCGCGCGCGCCGCCGGCTGCGGACGGTGCTGACCGAACTGCAACAACAGGTACACAGGTAACGACGATGAAAACACAAGCTTCAACATTATGGGACCAGCTCCGCACGGCCTACCGCCCGGAGACCCCCGCGCTGGACACCGCCGCCATCATGACGGCCGTCCGGCAGGCGGCGCGCGCGCCCGTGCGGCGCACCGCCGTCGGCATGGCCGCCGCGATCCCCGGCTGGGCCTGCACGGCGGCCGCGGTGCTGGCCATTTTCGCTTCGGGCGTGGTCGTTGGCCGGGCTTTCAACGTGGCCGATCAGCATATCCGCGCCGCCTGGACGCAGAGCGTGCAGCCGGACGAATTCGCAACGACGTTCCTCTCCTATGAACCGGCGAGCGACGATTCCATTTTGTAAAAAAAGAGAGACCATCATGCCCAAGACCAAACTCACCCTGCTGTTGTTGGCCGCGCTGCTTCTCGGCGCCTGCCTCGGATTTTTCATCAACGATGCCATCATCCGCGCGCGCATCCGGGCCTATTCCCAGGTGCCGGAAAACATGCCGCAGCACGTCACCGATGTCCTAGCCAAGCGGCTCGACATCACCCCCGAACAGCAGCAACAGGTTCTCGCCGTGCTG
>CAZNGD010000067.1:0-9561 GCA_964572295.1 uncultured Verrucomicrobiota bacterium | reverse complement strand
GTCCCAACTCGTTTCGCGTGTTTCATATTTCATTGTCCAAAGGGTTTCCCCATAAAGTTGTTTGAGAATGAGAAACAGCGTGGTCAACCGTTGTTGACCATCAATCACTGTCCATTTCCCGTCTTTAGACGATGTTGATGGTGATTCGGCTGGGAGACCGCAGGGGGTGGTCTTAGACTGGGCCTCTGTCCCGGTTGTCCCCTTTTCTTTTTCGACAACTTCTTTTATGACAACGAGGGGTTGAAGACAATACCACGACGAACCGTCACCCTTGGATGATTCTTGGTAGGCATCCCACAAATCGTCTAGGAGTTGTGTGACTTGAATCTTCCCCCAACGATAACCACGCTGGTATGAAGGGATGAAGAAGTTCATTCCCAGTAAGTCGCCTACAGGTTTCAGACCAATTGTGTTTTCTGTCATGGTTGTCTCGCTATTGAGGGGCATTAAAAGGGTCATATAAGGGTCGGTTTCACGACGCGCTGGCGCCCTTCAACATTCAAGGCTACCCGACGTTCCTGCTCTACCCCGCGCCGTAGGCTTGGAGGATTTTTTCGATCAGCTTCGTGGTGGAGAGGCCGGCGACCATCGGGGCGAGGACGACCTTGCCGCTGCGGGCTTCCACGATGTCGCGGCCGCTGACGTAGTGGGCCCAGTCCTCGGCCTTCACCAGCACGTCGGGTTGCAGTTCGGCGATCAGTTCCTTGGGCTCGTCTTCGTCGAAAAACACCACGTAGTCCACGCATTCCAAGGCGGCCATGAGACGCGCGCGGTTGGGGCCATCCACGATGGGGCGTTTCTCGCCCTTGTAGCGGCGAATGCTGGCATCGGTGTTGAGCGCGACAATCAGACAATCGCCCTGCCGGCGCGCAAATTGCAGGTAGGTGGCGTGACCCGCATGGAGCAGATCAAACGCGCCGTTGGTGAACACAATCCGGCGCCCGGCCGCGCGTAGCCGCGCGCATTCGTCGGCCAAGGCTTCCCGCGTCCAGATTTTTTGCTCGGCATCTCTCATGGCAGTTCCTACCTTGGCTCACTGGTAACAGATTTTCGCCGTGAACGGAATCACCAAAATGACCGCGCCGTCCATCCTGACGCGCCCTTCGGAGGTGCGCGCCCTGTTGGCCCAATTGGATTTTCATCCGTCGCGCATTCTGGGGCAGAACTTTTTGATTGATCGCAACATTTTGGAGATTCTGCTGGCGGCGGCCGATCTGCAGCCGAGTGACCAGGTGGTGGAAGTGGGGCCCGGCTTGGGCGTGCTGACCGGCGAATTGCTGGCGCGGGCGAGCGCGGTGAACGCCGTGGAAAAAGATCGGCGGCTGGCGGCCTATCTCCGCCAGCGGTTTGCGGCGGAGCCGCGCCTGATGCTGCACGAGGGCGACATCCTGGCGGCAGACCTGCCCACGCTTTTCGCGGATGCCGGGCAAAAGCTGGTGGCCAACCTGCCCTATGCCATCGCCGCGCGGCTGTTGGTGTCGCTGAGCGGCCTGACCCACCCGCCGGGCCTGATCGTGGTGACCATCCAACGCGAAGTGGCCGAGCGGCTCGCGGCGCGCCCCGGCGGCAAGGATTACGGCTTGTTGGCCATCCTGCTGCAACGGCAGTACACCATCGAGGTGGTGAAGCATATTTCGCCGTCGTGCTTCTGGCCGCCGCCGGAAGTGCAGTCGGCCATCGTCAAGCTGACCCGGCGGGCGGCGGCGTTGGGCGGCGCGGCCGATGAACAGGCGCTGCGCGACTTGTTGCGCCACGTCTTTGCGCAACGGCGCAAAACGCTGGCGCGTTCCCTGCGCGGCGTGGTGGCCGATCCCCGGCCGGCGCTGGCCCAAGTCGGCATTGCCCCCACCGCGCGCGCCGAAGAAATCCCGCCCGAAGTCTGGCCGAGCCTCCTGCGCGCCTTGCGCTGACCCACCCCTTGCCCTGCGCCACCCGGCTGACGTGACGCGAGAGCGCACGGCCGACAAAAAACCCCGGCAGGAAGACCTGCCGGGGTTTGTTTGATCTCGAACTTAGCGGCGAGGGGGGCGTTCCTGCGCCTCATTGACCCGCACAGCGCGATCCACGATTTCGGTGTTGTTCACCTTGGCAATCGCGGAATTGCCTTGCTCCTGATTGGGCATTTCAACGAAACCAAAACCGCGGGAGCGGCCGGTTTCCTTGTCTTTGATCACCCGCGCGGAGACCACTTCGCCGTACGGCTCAAACGCCGCACGCAGATCATCGTCCGTGGCCTTGAACGAGAGATTGCCGACATATATTTTCACGTAACTATCAACTCCATGTAACCATGGGCCGCGCATGAACTCGCCCCCCGCCAACCGGCGACCCATGAATAAGCGGAAGGTATGCTGCGGAAGATAGCAGGCCGGCAAGGGTCCGCAAGACAAATCGCCAACTATTTTTCCGGCGGCGGGGGGATTCTGCTTTCCCTGGCGCGCAGGTTCGGGCATGGTGCTGTTCATGATGGCCACCTCCATTCCCGCCCTTCCCGACCGCCTGCGGTTGGATCGCCCACTGGTTTTTTTTGATGTGGAAGCCACCGGCTTGAACAAGCGCACGGACCGCATCGTGGCGCTTGGCCTGGTGCGCTACACGCCCGATGGCGCCCCGGAACGGGTCAGCTATCTGCTGAATCCCGGGGTGCCGATCCCCGAGGACTCCACCGCCATCCACGGCATCACCGATGCCGATGTCGAAGGCGCGCCGTCGTTTGCCGACATGGCGGAAACCCTGCTGGACCATTTTGCGGGCGCGGATCTGGCGGGCTACAACATTTTGGGCTACGACATTCAGATTCTGACCGAGGAATTCACGCGCGCCGGCCATGCGTTCCCGCTGGAAGGCCGGCGGATTCTGGATGCGCAGCGGATTTTTTTCCGCAACGAGCCGCGCGACCTGGCCGCCGCCCTCCGGTATTACTGCGGCGCCGAACATGACCAGCAACACGACGCGCTCGGCGATGTGCTGGCGACCATTCGGGTGTTGAGCGGCCAATTCCAGAAGTATGCGGAACTGCCCGTGGATCTGGACGGCCTGCACGAGTATTGCGATCCGCGCGACCCAAGCTGGGTGGACCGCACGGGGCGGCTGAAATGGAGCCGCGGCGAAATCGTGTTCAACTTCGGCAAGATGCAGGGGCAGTCGCTGCGCGGGATCGTCGCCAAAGACCCCAACTTTTTGACGTGGCTGCTGCGCTCCGATTTTCCGGAGGACACCAAACAAATCGTCCGCAACGCGCAGGCCGGCCACTACCCGCCGCCGCCGGCCTGAAGCCGCGCGTTTTCCGCCACGCAAAACGGCCGTCCCCAAGGACGGCCGTTGCCGTGCGGGAGCTGCCGCGGGGGCGGATCAATCCTCCATCACGCGCTCGACGGTCAACTCCGGACTCAGGCGGTCGCGCAACTCGGCTTCGATGCCGTTCTTGAGGGTCATCATGGCGTGCGGGCAGGCGTGGCACGCGCCGTGCAGCCGCAGGTGCACCGTGTTGCCTTCCATGGCGACAAACTCGACATCGCCGCCGTGGCCCTGGATCAGCGGTCGGATTTCATCAATCAACTGTTCCACTTTTTCTTGCATGCTCGTCTCCTGATCACTGCGGGCGGAAACCTACTCCACGGCGGGGCACTTGGCAAGTGGCACGCCGCAGGCGCGCGGCGCATAAAAAACGACGGTGAATCCAGAAAGGAGACACCGCCGTTCATTTGCCGGCCGCATTGCACGGTCGGCCGCAAGGGGAAGAAATTACTTCTTCTTCGCAACCTTCTTCGCCGCCTTCTTAGGAGCAGCCTTCTTGACGGCCTTCTTAGGAGCCGCCTTCTTCGCGACCTTCTTAGGAGCCGCCTTCTTTGCTTTCTTCACTGCCATGTTGGATTTCCCCCCCTTCCATCCCGCCGCGCCAAGGCGGTCGGGGTATTTTTGAAGTTGTGGATGGGAACATTGTCCGGTGTTCCGCGTTCATTTAAAGGGGTTGACGAGAGGGCACGCCCGTGGCCGCGCCGGAAGAACTCTGGGTTGCGCATGGTATTTTTCACAATCCTCATCTCGTTGAACAACACAGTAATGCGAAGTTATTAACAGCGTCAACTACTTTTCGAAAATATTTTCACTTTTTTTTCGCGCGGCATAAGCGGTGAGTTCGCGCCACAACCACCGCGCGGCGCGCGTTTTGGTGGTCCAGTCCAGGTGGCGCACGCCGCCATCCGCCAAAAAAAGCGTGAGCGCGTTGTGGTCCACCTCGAATCCGCGATCGGCGCGCGCGACATCATTGGCGGCGATGGCGTCGAGTTTTTTCGCGCGCAGCTTGCGTTGCGCTTCGCGCGCGAGGTGATGCGTCTCGGCCGCGAAGCCGCAAAAAATCTGCCGCGCGGTTTTGCGCCGCGCGATGGTTTGCAAAATATCCGGCGTGGGTTCCCAGGTGATGCGCGGCGGGCCGTCCTGTTTTTTTAGTTTGCGGCGCGCGGGCCGGCGGGGCCGCCAATCGGCCACCGCCGCCGCCATCACCAGCACATCGCAATCGCGGACGCGCGCCTGCACGGCGGCGAGCATCTCGGCGGCGGTGGTCACGCGCACCAGTTCCACGCCGCGCGGCGGCGGCAAGGCCACGGGACCGGAAATCAAACAGACCGGGTGCCCTGCGCGGTGCGCGGCGGCGGCGATGGCGTAGCCCATTTTGCCGCTGGAGCGATTGCTGACGAAGCGGACGGGATCAATGGCTTCCCGCGTCGGCCCCGCTGTCACCAGCACGTTCACGCGTTCAGGTTTCTCCCACCGCGCGCGCCACGGCATCCAGAATGACGGGCAGTTCGTTGAGTCGGCCGGGGCCGACTTCGCCGCAGGCCAACTCGCCTTCGGCGGGCGGGATGATGAGGACGCCGCGCCGTTGGAGCGTCGCCACATTCTCCTGCACGGCGACATGCTGCCACATGTGCGTATTCATGGCCGGCGCCACCAGCAGCGGCGCGGTCAGCGCGAGCGCGGTGCAACTGAGCAGGTCATCGGCCAAACCGTGCGCCAGCCGCGCGATGGTTTGCGCGGAGCAGGGGGCGACGACCATGGCGGCCGCGCCCGCGGCCAGCGCCAGGTGCGAATAGGTGTCCAGCGTGGCATCGGCGAAGGAGCCGCAGGTGACGGGATGGCCCGTCAGCGCGCGCAGCATCAGCGGCCCGACATACTGCGTGGCGCACGTGGTCAGCACCATCCAGACATCCCAGCCGCGTTTCTTCATCAGGCGGGCCAGCTCCACGGATTTGTAGGCCGCGATGGAGCCGGTGACGCCCAGCACGATTTTCCTGGGGGCATCAGCCATGGTAATCCTCCCGCCGATTCACGTTGCGGTGGCGTTCGGCCAGAATGATGGCGCGCATATTGTCGTAGGCCTCGGCGAGGTCGTCATTCACCACCATGTACTTGTATTCCTTCCAGTGGGAGATTTCTTCGCGGGCCTGGCGCATTCGTTTTTCGATGATTTCCAGCGCATCGGTGCCGCGGGCCACGAGGCGGTTGCGCAGCACTTCGGCCGAGGGGGGCACCACAAAGATATCCACCAGCGTGCGCTTGAGGGGGTCGCCCGGCGCGGCGGAATTGATGTAGTTCCGCACGGCGGCGGCGCCCTGCACATCCAGGTTCATCAGCACATCGCAGCCATCTTCGAGCGCGGCCACCACGGGCCCCTTGGGCGAGCCATAGCGGTTGCCGTGGACCACGGCGCTTTCGATGAAGCCGCCCGCCGCCAGCTTTTTCTCAAAGTCGGGCATGGTCATGAAGTAGTAGCTCTTGCCGTCCTCCTCATCGCCGCGCGGCGCGCGCGTGGTGGCGGTGATGGCGTAATGGATGTCCTTGAATTCCTTTTGCAACTTGTCGCACAGCGTGGTTTTGCCGGCGCCCGAGGGCGCGGACACCACAAACACAATATTCTGCCAGCAAGGTTTGATTCCGTTCATGTCTCCTCCGGTTCTATTCGATATTCTGCACTTGTTCGCGGACGCGTTCCAGCTCCGTCTTGCCCGTGACCACGAGCCGCGCGATGGCGGCATCGTTGGCCTTGGCGCCGATGGTGTTGATTTCGCGTCCCATTTCGATCACCAAAAAATCCAGCGTACGGCCGACCACGCCGCCCTGTTGCAGGGCCTCGGCGGTTTGCGCGAAGTGGCTTTGCAGGCGCACCAATTCCTCGGTGATGTCGGCCCGGTCGGCGAACAGCGCCACTTCCTTGAGCAAGCGTTCGTCATCGGCGAAGTCGCTGCCGGGCAACGCGGCGGCGATCCGCCGGCGCAAGTTGTCGCGGTAGGCCTGGGCCACGGCCGGCGCGCGCGCGGCGATCTCGCGGGCGAGCCGCCGCAGGGCGGCCAGCCGCCGGCGCAGGTCCCGCTGCAAGGCCGCGCCTTCCTTGCGGCGCATGGCCAGCAGCCGGGTCAGCGCGCCATCGAGCGCGCGCCGCACGGTAGGCCAGAGCGCCTCGACATCCTGCGCGTCGCGCTCCAGCGCAATCACGCCGGGCACGGCCAGCAGGGCGGACGCGTGCAAATCATCCGGCAGGCCCAATGTTTTGGCGGCGGCGCGCAGGGCGGTCACGCTGGCCTTGGCCAGGCCGTGATCCACGCGTACGCCGGCGGCTTGCGCGGCGGCGCTCCAGGTGACGCGCACTTCGCCGGAGAGGCGGCCGCGCGCGATGCGTGCGCGCACCTGTTCCTGAATGCGCGATTCAAACAGCGCCAGATTGCGCGGCAGGCTGATGTCCACGTCCAGTTGCTTGCGGTTGACGCTGTTCAGCTCCACCGCCACGTGGGCGAAGGGGCCGCTGGCCGCGGCCCCGCCGCGGCCGGTCATGCTCATCACACTCATGCTGATTCCGTTCCTGAAGTGGCGTGCCGCCAATCCTTCCGGAATACTAAACCCGGCGCCGCGCCGCCGTCAATGTTCCGCCGCGCGCGCGGCCTTGGATTTTTTGGGCGTGGCGGCGGGGGCCGGGCGCGGCTCGACGACTTCGTCGGAGGCAATGGCCTCCCAGGCGAGCAGATATTGCTCGGCCATGTCGGGCGAATCCACCCAGACCAGATTTTCCCAGTTGGAGACTTGGGCGGTGGTGGTGAAGTTGTAGCTGCCGGTGACGACCCAGCGCAGATCAAAAATCATGAATTTGTTGTGCATGGCGGAATAATCGCCGGCGGTGCGGATCAGCGTGACGGGGATGCCCTCGCGGCGGAGCCACTCGATCAATTTTTGCGCGCCGGCAAACTCGGCCTGGTTGACATCCATTTTCACCGCCACGCGCACGCCGCGCTGATGGGCGCGAATGAGCGCGGCGGCGATCCGCGTGCGGGTGAAGGCGTAGGCGGCGACCCAAATGCTCTCGCGGCTTTTTTCGATGCCCTCCAGCACGACATTCTCGCATTCCTCGTTGAAGGCGCACCGCGCGTTGATTTGCGTTTGGATGGGCAACGGCGAATCGAACACCTCCTGGCGCGATTTGCCATACTGCCGTTCGTAGCGCTGGCGGATCTGCCGGCCGTAAAACGCCCCCTTGGATTCCGCCGCCTTGAAGTCGGCCCAGGTGGTCAGGGGCACCTCGAAATAGCGCACGGTGACCGGGTCCGAGCCGAGGCGCACCGCCAGCGTGCCATCCGCCGCGCCCGCCTCATACTCGAACACCACGTCGTGAATCCACTCGCTGGTGTCGGGCAATTCCTCGCGCACAAGTTCCGCTCGTCCCGGCAGCGCGGTCAGCGCCAGCAGGGGCAGCAGGGTCCAGATGGTTCGGAGCGTTGTGGTCATGGGGTCACCTCGTATGACAGGCAGGATAGGCCAGACCCCGGGCCGATTCAACCCGGAGTTTGTTTTTGCATCCCGCCGCGTCATCCTGTAGATTCCCGGCGATCTCATGCAAGACCCTGTACAAAAATTCAATACGTGGCGGGCGGGCCTCCGGTGGAGCCGGTTGACGCGGGCCGCGCAACTGGACATTGGTTTTTGGGCGGTGGTGGTGGCGGGGCTGTTTTTCCTGTTCCATCTGCACGGCAACAGCCAGGAAGTGGCCACGTGCCGGCGCTCGCTTTTTTTGTGGCTGAACAGCCGCTGGTCGGGCGACTACGCCTACTGCATGGTGCTGCCGCTGGCCAGCCTGTGGGCGTTGTGGCTGCGCCGCCGCGAAATCACCGCCGCGCCGCACCGCGCCAACTGGTGGGGCGCGCCGTTATTGGTCGGCGCGCTGGCGATCCACTGGGTGGGCGTCCTGGCCCAGCAGCCGCGCCTTTCCGCCGGCGGCTTCATCCTGACGCTGTGGGCCATCCCATTCCTTATCTATGGGTGGGGCCTGGCCCGCTGGTTGCTGTTCCCCTGCGGCTACCTGTTTTTGGCCATCCCGCTCAACTTCATTGACAGCATGACCGCGCCGCTGCGGTTGTTCGCCACGATGGTGGCGGGCGTGGTGCTCAATGGGGTGGGGCTGGAGGTGCACCGCCTCGGCGCCGGGCTGTTTTCGGGCGCGAGCAACTCGTTCGCGTTCAACGTGGCGCCGGAATGCAGCGGCCTGCGCTCGCTGCTGGCCATGACCGCGCTGATGGGTTTTTACGCCTGGTACTCGCAAAAAACGCTCGTCAAAAAATGGGGCCTGTTTTTGCTGAGCATCCCGGTGGCCATCATCGCCAACATCTGCCGGATTTTCCTCGTGGTGCTGGTGGCGGCCTTCTGGGGGCAGGAAACCGCCATGGGCCTGTGGCACGATTATTCCGGCTATCCGATTTTCATCATCAGCATCATCCTGATGCTGGCTCTCGACCGCCTGTTCAACATGGACTACCGCCGCGCATGGACATTCTGCAAAAATCAATTTTTGGGCCGCGCCTCTTCGTAATTGCGGCGTTGGCCGTGGCGGCGTGGGCGCTGGTGTATAAAACCGGTGTGGCCACCACCGACGAAGCCGGCATCGTCCTGGAGTTGCCCACCCGGGTGGGGTCGTGGGAAGGCGTGGAACTGCTGTTCTGCACGGACCGCAACTGCAGCCGGCAATATGCCGCCACCGCCGTGCCGGACGGCGCCGGGTGCCCCCACTGCGGCGCGCCGCTGAACACCATGAACTGGGCCGAACGCTCCATGCTGCCCGCCGACACCGGCCTCGTGCGCAAGTTCTACTCGCTGCCCAACGGCGCCGTCGGGGTCCATGCCACCATCGTCCTCAGCGGCAACGACCGCTCCAGCATTCACCGCCCGCAGGTCTGCATGACCGCCGCCGGCAACGAAATCGTGAACTCGCGGCTGATCCAGATTCCCCTGGAAGACCGCGCCGAACCGCTCGAAGTCATGGTGCTGGAAATGACCCGCTCCTATCAGGATGCCGCCGGCACCCCCCGGGCCCACCACTCCTATTACGCCTATTGGTTCGTGGGCAAAGGCCGCGAAACCGCCTCGCATTTGCAGCGCATGTTCTGGATGGGCTACGACCGCGTGGTCCACGGAGTTTCCCACCGCTGGGCCTACATTGCCCTCTCCGGCCCGCGCGATCCCGCCAACGAAAACCACCTCACCGCCATCGCCACCTTCGCCAGCCAGTTGCATCCTGCCTTG
>CAZNGD010000066.1:0-9600 GCA_964572295.1 uncultured Verrucomicrobiota bacterium | reverse complement strand
TCCCACGCGCGGCAGCATGAGCCTCGGCCGCTCGCAGGGCGGTCTGCCCCCGGACGATGTCACCCAAAGCTGGGAGGCCATCCTGGCCGACTGCGACCGGCTGATCGGCAAATATCATGACCCCGCGCCCGGCGCCATGACGCGCATTGTGCTGGCGCCGTGCTCGCCGTTTTCCGTCACCAAGGAATCCCTGGCGGAAACCGCCGTCTTTGCCCGCGAGAAAAAAGTGTTCATGCACACCCACCTGTGCGAGACGCAGGACGAGCAGGACTTCTGCCTGCAAAAGCTGGGGATGCGCCCGCTGGATTATATGGAAAGCGTCGGCTGGGTGGGGCCCGATGTCTGGTATGCCCACGGCATCTGGTTCACGCCGGACGAGATCAAACGCCTCGGCCAAATGAAGTGCGGCGTGGCGCATTGTCCGGTCAGCAACCTGCGCCTGGGCTCGGGCATCTGCCACGTACCGGCGCTGCTGGATGCCGGCGTGCGGGTGGGGATTGCCGTGGATGGCAGCGCCAGTAATGATTCCTCCAACCTGTTGAAGGAAATGCAGACGGCGCTGCTGGTGCACCGCGTGGGGACGGACGTGACCGCCATGCCGCCGCAGAAGGTCATCCGCATGGCCACGCGCGGCGGCGCGGAGATTCTGGGCCAGCCGGAAATCGGCCAGATCAAACCCGGCATGGCGGCGGACCTCGCGCTCTTCCGGCTGGATCGCCTCGACTTTGCCGGCGCGATGACCGATCCCGCCCACGCGCTGTTGTTCTGCGGCAGCGCGCCGCGCGCGGAATACACCATTGTGGCCGGTCGTGTGCTGGTGGAGAAGGGCCGCCTGACCGGGCTCGATGAGCAGGATATTTTCCACCGCGCCAACCAACTGACCGCCGATTTACTGCGGCCAGCCGGCCACTAACCGCATTCCATGAAACAGCTCCGGGAGGCCGTGACGCGCGAACGCCGCGCACCCATCTATTGGTGGTTTGCGCTGCTGGCGCTGACGACCGGCGGCTGGCTGTGGGCGGTCTGGCAGCATTCACCGCACGGCGCGATGATGCTGGGTGTTCTGGTGGTGACGGCCTGGGTTGCGCCGTTGGTGGCGCTGTACTCGCTGACGGCCCCGCGGCATCCCTTGCACGCCGCACCCGCGCCCGGCACGGGTTCCTTCCGCGAATGGCAAAAACAAGCGCGGCGGCTGGGCCAACTGCTGCTGTACTACGGCGATGTGCCGGACCTGCCCAACGCGCTCCGCGAATCTCTCCATGCCGCGCGCGCCGATTTGCGCGACACCCTGCGCGCCCACCCGCTGCGCGACGATCTCGAACGGGTTTGCGCCCGCATCCGCGATGGCGCGGTGCGCGAGGTCAAGGCGTGGTTTGCGCGCGAATACCGCCGCGATATCCGTTCGCTGGCCGACGAATATGAGCAAACCTACAGCGCCGGCATGGATCCCGACCGGCGGCTGTTGGCGCTGCAAAACGCCGTGGAAAAAGCGGTGGTCATGATGAGCCGTAACTGCATGCCGCGAATGTTGGAGCGCGAGCGGCTCGCCTGCGCCACGCAATGCGCGTGGCTGGCGGTGCAGGGCGCGGCGCAGCAGGGCGGAGTCGCGCCAGTGGATTTGGCCGAAATGCTGGTGATTGAGTGGAGCGACTTCACCGAGCCGTGGCAGCCCGCGCAGGCGTTGGCCCGCGCCATGGCCCGCTTGGAGCCGCCGGTTGAATCCGCCGCGACCGCCACGCCGGTTGTGGTTGCGCCCCCCACCGGCAAGCGCTATCGCCGGGTGCGCGTGCGGGCCAAGCATCGCCGCCCGCGCCACGCCCACCGGCGGGACCGGGGACCCAGCATCGCGGAAATTTTGATGTCCTTTGGGCTCCGGTTGCGCTATTCCTTCCGCTCCTGGCTCCTCTTCCGTTGAGAAAGAACACCGATGAAAAAGCGAACCCATGTGATTCCTCATGCCCCTGTTCCCGTGCCCTACGGCGCACACGTGCTGTCGCGCGGAGTTTTGTTCAGCATTGTCAGCCGGCACGCCACCCGCGTGTGGCTCATGCTCTTCAATCAGGCCGATGATGACGGGCCCAGCGAGGAATACGAACTGTTGCCCGACAACAACCGGCTGGGCGACTTGTGGCATCTGTATGTGCCCAACGCGCGGGCCGGGCAGTATTATCTGTACCGCATGGATGGCCCGCGCGATGGCCGCGCCGGCCATGCCTTCGATCCCGACCAATGGCTGCTGGATCCTTATGCGTTGGCGGTCACCGGCCAGAAAAAATGGGGCGAGCATGAGGGCATTGCGCCCGGCCAAGCCGTCAGGAAGGGGCGCTGGTTTCCCAAGGGCATCATTCTGAAGGACGATTTCGACTGGACCGGCGACCGCACCTTGCGCGTGCCGTTGGCGGAGTCCGTGATTTACGAAGCCAACGTGCGCGGCTACACCGCGCACCCCAGCGCGGGCGTGAAACATCCGGGAACCTACCGCGCGCTGATCGCCAAAATCCCGCACCTGCAAGAGCTGGGCATCACCACGCTGGAGCTATTGCCCATTCAGGAATTCAACGAGATGGAATTCCTGTGGGAAAATGGCGCGCGGCGCAACCTGCGGAACTTCTGGGGCTATAGCACCCTGGCCTTCTTTGCGCCCAACGGACGCTACGCCGTCGCCAATCAGCGCGGCGAGCAGGTGCGCGAGTTCAAGGAAATGGTGCTGGCCATGCATCAGGCCGGCATCGAAGTGATTTTGGATGTGGTGTTCAACCACACCGCCGAAGGCGGCATGGGCGGCCAGACGTTCTCCTTCCGCGGGATTGACAACGCGCTGTACTACATGCTGGAAGACGACGGCCAACGCTACAAAAACTATACCGGCTGCGGCAACACGGTGAACGGCAACCATCCCGTGGCGCGCGACTTCATCCTGCACTGCCTGCGCTATTGGGTGCTCGACCTGCGCGTGGACGGCTTCCGCTTCGATCTGGCCACCATTCTCGCCCGCGGCCGCGACGGCGAATTGCTGGCCAATCCGCCGGTCATTGAGCAGATCGCCGATGACCCCGTGCTCCGCGGCGTGAAGATCATCGCGGAGGCCTGGGATGCCGCTGGCGCCTATCAAGTCGGCTCCTTCCCCAACAAGCGGTGGAGCGAATGGAACGGCAAATATCGCGACGACATGCGCGACTTCTGGCGCGGCAACGCCTCGTTGAGCACCTTTGCCACACGGTTGTGCGGCAGCCCCGATCTCTATGACCGCCCCCGGCAAACCCCGCTCAAGAGCGTCAACTATATCACCTGCCACGATGGCTTCACGCTGGCCGACACCGTTTCCTATAACGAGAAGCACAACCTCGCCAACTGCGAGGACAACCGCGACGGCGAAAATCACAACCGCAGCGACAACTGCGGCAAGGAAGGCCCCACCGACGACCCCGCCATCATGGCCCGGCGCCTTCGTCGGCAAAAAAATCTGATGGCCACGCTGTTTTTGTCGCAGGGAATCCCCATGCTGCTCGGCGGCGACGAATTCAACCGCACCCAGCAAGGCAACAACAACGCCTACTGCCAGGACAACGAAATCTCGTGGGTGGATTGGAGTCTGCTCAACACCAATCGCGAACTCTATGATTTCACCCGGCGCATGATCGCCTTCCGTCAGGCCCACCCGGCGCTGCGGCGCACATCCTTCTTCCGAGGCAAGAACGTCGCTGGCGACTTCCCCGATATCCGTTGGTATGGCCCGGATGGCGCGCCCCAGCCCGACTGGGAAAAAGGCGTCGCGCTGGCCGGCCGGATTGATGGCCGTCGCCAACACACCGGCAGTGAGGAGGACGACGACCACCTGTTTCTGGTGTTCAATGCGGGTGCCGCACCCCAGGAATTTGAATTGCCGCCCAACGACAACGGCGCACCGTGGACCTTGGCGCTGACCACTCAGGAAAGTGATCCGGTCATCCGCACCAAAGGGCGCCCGGTGGTCACCGTGGCCGGCGAAAGCCTCGCGGTATTCACCACGCGCTAGGCACCCTCCCGCACCGCGCCAAGATCGCCGCCGCCGCGCCGTTCCCCGCCCGGCGCCGCCGCGTGATCGGGCGCAGCCGAGGAATATTACTGCCAGACCCAACAGTTTCGCTTACTGTTCTGACCGGACGAATGCTATACTCGCGCTCATGAAATTTCGCCGCAAAGTATTGATGATCCTGACCCATGACCGGTTGGATTGCCTGCGGCTGTGTTTGGCGATGCTGGAAAAAGCGAATGCCTTTGCGGCATTCGATCACGTGGTGTTGTTGCTCAATGGCGTGCCGCCACGCTTGCGGCGGTACGTCCGGCGCTATATGGCCGCGCGGCCGCAAATCCAGTGGGATACCGTGGATGGTGACGGGACGCGCCCCGCCGGCATTTGTGCCGTGCAAAATGAATGCATCCGCCGTTACCCGGATTCCATTTATGTGAAGGTGGATGAAGATGTCTTTGTGCCCGGTGGTTGGGCGGAGCGGATGTTGGCCACGTACGAGCGTTATCAGGATCGTGCCGATCTGGCTTTGATTACCACGTTGATTCCCAACAACGCCTTCGGTCTGCACCGGCTCCTGACCGTCTTTTATCCCGAGAAGATCGCGGAGTTTGAGCAGCGCTTTGGCGCGCCACCATCCGCCGAAGCCAAGGGCCCCACCTGGCAACGCCCGGACATCGCGGAATGGGCCACGCGCCTGTTTCTGGATTTGGAGTCGGCCAATGACGAACAGCGTCGGCGGCTGGCGGCATTGGGAGCCGCGCGCCGGCATGAGTTTTGCCAATATTTCAGCATCGGCTGCATTGCCTACGACTACGCGCACGTGCAACGCATGGGCGGCGCTTTGCCGCCGCGTGACGAGCCCGACTGGTGCGCCTGGTTCGAGGCCCAAAAGCATATCTGCGTTCTGGACCAAAGCATGGTGGTATTGCACTATTCCTTCTTTGTGCAACAGGATTGGCTGGACCGCTCAACTTTGTTGGAGGACATTCGGGCGCGTAATTTGCCGGGCACATTGCCGTGGTATGCCGCCGGGGCGCATTGGTGGCGGCTGGCCCGACAACTGCCACGCATTCTGAAACGGAGATTGAAATGGTGACGTTTGGCGACACCTACCGCGGCCAACGCGTTTGGCTGACGGGCGATACGGGCTTCAAGGGCTCCTGGCTGGCGTTTTGGCTGCATCAACTGGGGGCGGAGGTTTGCGGCATCGGGCTGGAGCCGGAGACGGCGGATGGTCCTTTCGTGCGCGCGGATTTGCCCGGCTTGATCCGTCACGAAACGGCCGACATTCGCGACGAGGCCAAAATGGTGGCGCTGGCGCGAGAGTTCAAGCCCGATGTGGTTTTTCATCTGGCGGCGCAGGCCTTGGTGCGCCGTTCCTATGCCGCGCCCGTGGAAACCCTGGATACGAATGTGCGCGGGACGGCCCATGTCCTCAATGCGCTGCGCCTGGCGGGGCGGCCTTGTTCAAGCGTCGTGGTCACCAGCGACAAATGCTATGAAAACCGCGAGGAGAATTATGCCTATCGCGAAGATGACCCGATGGGTGGGCACGATCCTTATAGCGCATCCAAGGGTTGCCAAGAGCTGGTAGCGGCTTCTTTTCGCAGCGCCTATTTTGCGCTGAGCGGCAACATCCACCTGGCCACCGCGCGCGCGGGCAACGTGATTGGCCCCGGCGATTGGGCGGCCGACCGAATCGTGCCCGATGCCGTGCGCGCTTTTCTCCAGGGCCGGGCGTTGTCCGTCCGTAATCCCCATGCCATCCGCCCCTGGCAACATGTCTTGGAACCGTTGGCCGGTTATCTGCGTTTGGGCCAAGCCCTGCTGGAGCAGGGGGAGGGCGTGGCGGAGGCTTGGAACTTTGGCCCCGATCCCGCCAATGCCCGGCGCGTCGGCGACTTGGCCAACTTGTTTTGCCGCGCCTGGGGGCCGGAGGCATCGTGGCAGGCGGAACAAAATGAGGCGAATCCGCACGAGGCCCATCTGCTGCAATTGGCGATTGGCAAGGCGCGCGCCCGGCTGGGGTGGCAGCCCAAATGGGATTTTGAAACCACCGTGCAGCGCACTGCGGCGGGCTATCGCGCCTTGCTGGCGGCACGTGATGCCGCCGCCGTCCGCGCCTTTTTGAACGCCGAAATTGCCGCCTACATAGCCGCCACCTGAAGGGAGCCCCAGATGCAGAACAAAGATATCCCCGTCATGATTCTCGCGGGCGGGCGCGGCACGCGCCTGATGGAAGAAACGCGGGACATCCCCAAGCCGATGGTCACCATCGGCGGCAAGCCGATCCTGCTGCACCTCATGCAATATTATGGGCGATTCGGTTTCCGCAAGTTCATCCTTTGCCTCGGCTACAAAGGCGACATCATCAAGGAGTATTTCCTGCACGTGCGCGAACGCACCGCGACCGTTCACCTGCGGGCGGGCGGCAAGGTGGAATATGCGTCCGGACTGGCCACCGAGTGGGATATCACCTTGGCGGAAACGGGCGAGCACAGCCTGACGGCCACCCGGATTTTGCGCGCGGCGGAGTACGTGGATGCGCCCTTGTTCGCGCTGACCTACGGCGACGGACTCAGCGATATTGATCTCAACGCCGAGCTGGCCTTTCACCGCGCCCACGGCAAAATCGGCACCATGGCGGCCGTCCATCCGCCCTCGCGTTTCGGCATGATGCAGTTGGCGCCGGATGGCAAAGTGCAGGTGTTCCGGGAAAAGGAAAAGCTGCACAACGACTACATCAATGGCGGCTTTTTCTTTTTGCAGCGCGAGTTTCTGGCGCGGCTGCCCGCGCAGGAAAACGTCAGCCTGGAAGCGGAGCCGTTGACCCAGCTCGCGGCCGCGGGCGAGTTGTATGCGTATCGGCACGAGGGCTTCTGGGGGTGCATGGACACGATGCGCGACCGGGACAACCTCGAAAAAATCCACGAATCCGGCGCGGCGCCATGGGCGGGCTAAAAAGTTTCCACACTGTGGAAAACTTTTTTCCACACTGTGGAAAAATGGAATGAGCGCGCAGCTGCCGATCGTGGTGACTGGCGCCGCCGGCTTTATCGGGCGGCGCACCGTGGCCCGTCTGGCGCAAGCGGGTCGCGGCGTGCTGGCGTTGGACCGCGCGCCGCGGCCGGCTGAATCACTCGCCGGGGTGGAATATCGGCGCGTGGATTTGTCCTCGGAGGCGCCGCCCGTGACCGAAGGCATCCTGGTGCATTTGGCTTGGAACATGGCGCGCGCGGATGCGTCGGGGCAAGCCCAGGCGTTGGCCGATTTTCAGCGGCTCCTGGCGGCGGGGTCATGGCAGGGGGTGGTGGGCTTGGGCAGCGCCGAAGAGTATGGCGACCGTGCCGGACGCTTGCGCGAAGAGCAAGCGCCGGGGCCGACGCTTTCCGCCTACGGTCAGGCCAAGTACGCGGCGGGACAGATGCTGGCCGAATGGTCGCGCGGCGCAAACCGCAAGGCGGTGTGGCTGCGGCCGTTTGTGGTGTATGGGCCCGGACAAGGCGGAACCATGGCCATCCCGTTTGCCTTGCGTTGCGCCCGCGAACGAACACCGGGTGACTTTTCGGCTGGCGACCAACTCCGCGACTTGGTTCACGTGGACGACGTGGCGGCCGGGATCGTGGCGGCCACCCTCGGATTGCGGGCCATGAAAACATCGTGGGCCGTGTGCAATCTGGGGCGCGGTCAACCCGTTCGCCTGCGGGAGGTGCTGGAACGCATCGGGGAGCTGACCCAGGCGCGGGAGTTCTTCCGGTTTGGCGCGCGCCCCATGCGCCCCAACGAGCCGCAGGAGCAAGTGGCCGATGTCACGGCGGCGGCGGATATGTTCGGCTGGCAGGCGCGTATTGCCTGGCCGCAGGGCATTGCCAAGCTATGCCGGGATGCCATGGACACCCGCGGATGAACACCCGCATGTTTAGCCGTGCCCATTGGGCCACAATCATGATTAGATAACCGCATGACCAAGCGCCATGTCATTGTGTTGGGCGCCGGGCTGGCCGGACTGGGCTTCGCGCGGCATTATCCCGGCTCTCGCGTGTTCGAGGCGGACGACACCCCCGGCGGCCACGCGCGTTCCCATTCCTTTGCCGGCGTGTGGTTTGATCGCGGCGCGCACATTTGCCACGCGCAAGACCCGGAGTGGCTGGCCCTGCTCAGCGCGGCCACGCCGCTGCACGTGATGACCAAAAGCACGGTGTTGAACCACAAGCAGGGGCGGTGGTTCGCCTATCCCGTGCAAAACCATTTGTTTGACCTGCCGCCGCCCGAACGGGCGGCCGCGCTGCGCGATTTTCTGGCGGCGCAGGAAAAATATCGTGGGCGGGAGCCGGCCAACTATGAGGAATGGTGCCGGTTCCAATATGGCGACTATCTGCTCGAAAACTTTTACCGTTTATACACCGCGAAGTATTGGCATGTGCCCATGGCGGAGCTGGCCACGGATTGGCTGGGCGGGCGGCTGTTGCCCTCGCAGGTGGAGAAAATCGTGGCAGGCGCCAACGGCCCGGTGGAAGAACAGCAGGCGGTGTTTCGCGCGTTTCGGTATCCGCGCGCGGGCGGCTTCCACGGCATGCTGACGCCACTGGCGCAGGGCGTGGACGTGCGGTTGCACAAATGCGCCGTGAAGGTCGCCACGCGCGAACGCCACGTGTCGTTTGCGGATGGCACGACGGAACCTTTTGATTGGCTGGTGGCCACGATTCCCTTGCCGGACTTGGTGGGCATGACTCCGGAAGCCCCGTCCGCCGTGCGCGAGGCGGCCGCCAAGCTGCGGGCGTTGCGCCAATACTGCGTCAATGTGGTGATCCATGCCGCGGCGTTGTCTCCCGCGCAGTGGTTTTATGTTTACGATCCGGATGTGGCCATCTCGCGCGTTTCGTTCCCCTTGGCTTTGTCCGGGCAAGAGGGCCACCAGACCGCGCTGCAAGCCGAAATCTTTGTGCCGCAACAGGAGCGTCCGAATGAAGCGGCGCTGCTGGAAAAGGCCGTCGCCGATCTGGGCCGCCTCTTGCGCTTCACGCCGGACCAGGTGGCGGCCGCCGAAATCCGGTGCTATCCCCATTCCTACGTGGTTTCCGATTTGGCCCGCGCGCCCGCAGTGCGGTTGATTCGCGATTGGCTGCGCACCCATCGCATCACGACCGCCGGCCTGTTCGGCGAATGGCAGTACATGTGGTCCGACCGCGCTTACGCCAGCGGCCGCGAGCTGGCCCACACCCTGCTGGCGGCAACATGAAAGTCAGCTTTCTGGTTCCGGATTTGGGCTGGCCGATTGTCGGCATCGCCGCGCGCATGGCAAAATATCTCCACCCCGAGCATGAGGTGGAAATCGTGGGACCCAATCTGTGGGGCGGGGCCAACATCATGTATGCGGAGGAGTTCGCGTATCGCCCCGTGGATTGCCCCCGGTTATATCGGCTGCCGGAGTATTTTCGCGAATCGCGCAAACTTTCCCGGGCATTGACCGGCGATGTCATTATTTCCATGAAAGCATTTGGCGGCAATCTGCCGGCGGCGCTTCGCGCCCAACAAGAACGCGGTTGCCGGGTGGTGGCCTATCTGGACGAGTGGGATGGCGCCGTGGC
>CAZNGD010000065.1:0-9611 GCA_964572295.1 uncultured Verrucomicrobiota bacterium | reverse complement strand
CCGCCCGCGGGGGCGCCCCGCCCGCCGGGGGGCGCCGCCCCCCCGGGGGCGGGGGCCGCGGGGGGGCGAGCCGTAGAGGGTGTCGCCGATGATGGGGTGGCCGGTGTGGGCGAGGTGACAACGGATTTGATGAGTGACGCCAGTCAAAATAGTGACCACGAGCAGGGTGCTGTCGCGGCCGACGTTGAGCGGCTCCCACGAGGTGACGGCGGCGAAGCAATGGGCTGGGGCCAGTTTGCGCGGCTGGCGCACGACGGTCATTTGGCAGGGCGTGCGGGTTTGGTGGGTCAGGGGGGCGGCGAGTTGGCCGGGCTGGGTTACGCGGCCATGGACAAGGGCGGTGTAGAGTTTTTCCACGGCGCGGCGGCGAAATTGCGCGCGCAGATTGGCGTAGGCGGCCGGAGTTTTGGCGGCGAGCAGCACGCCGGATGTTTGCGTGTCCAGCCGGTGCAGAATGGCGGGGAAGAGAGGATCGGTGCCGATGGCGGCGAGGTGGGGATGGCGGGCGAGCAGCGCATTGGCGAGGGTGTCGGTTTCTGAAAATCGCAAGGGGTGGGTGGGCTGGCCGGCGGGTTTGTCGAGCGCGAGCACGGCATCATCTTCATAGAGAATGACGAGGGGGAGGTCGGGATTCGGTTGCAGGCAAAGGTCGGCGGGTTCGGGCATATCGCGGACGAGGATGATGTCGCCGGTGACGAGTCGCGCGCCTTTGGGGGCGGGGCGATTATTGAGCAGCACGTGGTTGGCGGCGAGCAGGTCGGCGAGGGTGGCGCGGTTGCACCCGGGATAGGCGGCGAGCAAAAAACGATCGAGCCGGCCACCGGCAGCAGTGGCGGTGATGGTGTGTTGGGCGTGGGCGATCACAACGGGGAGTCAACACCCCGCGCGGTGGGAATGGGGAGGCGGGGGTCTTGACTACGGAGCAGGTTGGTGCGGGCGGGGGCGGGGGAGAACCGGGTGATGTAGGTGATGGTGACGACGGCGTTGGTGGCGAGGTTTCCCCGGGCATAGGCGGCGGCCATTTCCGCTGCGACGGCGGGGATGGTTTTGCCGGCGGCGGCCAGCATTCCGAGGAAGGGCAACTCGATGTGGCCGTCGCTGTCCACGATTTCGCGGTATTGGGGCAAGTGGCCGCCGAGGTTGTCAATGCGGATGAGGAGGCCATCGCCGGCGGCCAGTGGCGCGGTGGGATCGGCCTGCTGGGCGCGCGCCGGGAACGTGAGTGCGGCGAGATTCGCCAGCAGGAGCAGCGGGAGCAAGCGGGTGGGTTTCATGGGCTGAGGCCGTTGGCTATTTGCCGGCTGACTGCGTCGAATTCTGAAAGAGATTGGCCACAAAGTTTTGCTCAAAGGAGGCGTAGTCGCCGTCTTCGGTGGCCATGTGCAGCATGCTGCGCAGGGTCAGCATTTCTTCGGCCACGAGCAGGCGGGCCAAGGTGGTGTGGCGTTGGGAGCTCGTCAGGCGCACGTCCTGGCCTTCGCGCGAGAGAATGAAGAAAATATCGTCCTTGCGGATGTGATAGGTGGGCTCTTCGGGTGTGAGGCGATAGACATAGAACTCTTCGCGGCGGAAGGCGGTCACGATGCGTGACATCATGAAGTCGGCCATGTCGGCGGACGGGAAGGGCAGGATGATGGGCGGGGCGACGGTTGTGCTGGTGTCCTCCGGATGCCGCAGGCCGGGCGCGGGATTATCGAAGCTGGCGGAAAGGAACAGCGGGCCGAGGACGGTGGTGATGACCGTCATGAGAATGGCGATGCCGAAAATATCCTGCCCGATGGCGCCGGAGGTGAGGCCGATGCCGGCGACGATCAAGGCGACTTCGCCGCGCGGCAACATGCCGGTGCCGATGCGGGTGGCGCCATGGCGGTTGAAGCCGCAAAACAGCGCGGGCAATCCGCAGCCGGCCACTTTGCTGACGATGGCCAGCAGCGAATAAATCAGGCCGATTTTTAACACCGGTGTCACGGCGGCAAAGTTGACCAGCATGCCCATGGTGGCAAAAAAGACGGGCACGAGGATGTTGTGCAGGCCTTCGATTTCGCGTTGGATCACCTGCACCAAGTCCGTGCGTGAGAGCGACAGCCCCATGATGTAGGCCCCGATAATCATGGCCAGCCCGGCCATTTCCGAGAGGCCGGCCACCAGCAGCGCGCTACCCAGCGCCAGCGCCGAAATGGCCTGCGTGGTTTTGAAATACTTGAGGATGCGCGAGAATCGCCGCGCCAGCAGCAGGCCCACGATGGTGGCCACAATCCAGAAGCCGAAGGCCTTGCCGGCGGTCCAGAGAATATGCTGCAAGGAGGGGCCGCCGCTGCTTTCCGCGCGGACGGTGCCCACCACAATGGCGAGAATGATGACGCCCAGCACGTCGTCGAACACGGCCGCAGCCATGATGGTGACGCCTTCCGGCGAATCCATTTTGCGGTGTTCACTCAGGATGCGCGCGGTGATGCCCACGGAGGTGGCGGTGCCCACGGCGCCGAGGAACAGGGCGTGCGGGTCCAGCCAGGAATCGGCCAAGCCGAACCACACGGCGCAACCGGCGCCCAGCAGGAAGGAGAAAACCACGCCGCCGATGCCGACCACGGTTCCGGCCAGCGAGTAGCGCAGGAACGTGGACAAGTCGGTTTCCAGGCCCGATAGAAACAGCAGCACAATCGAAGCGAAGGTGGCGACCGCGTACAGCTCCGCCGAGATGGGCATGGCGCCGGTGAGTGGCGGGAACAGCGCGCCGACGAACGGCCAGGAGATTTTGCCCAGCGCATAGGGGCCGATCAACATGCCGACGAGCAGTTCACCGAGCACGCCCGGCAGCCGCAACCAGCGGCGCAGCCAATGGCCGCCCATCCGCGTGAAGACAATCAGGATGCCAAGTTGGACGATAAACTTGAGTTCGGAGGAAAACATCCCCTTCAACCCAGCAACAGATGCAGCACCTCGTCAGGCGTGGTGGCCGCCAGCAACTTGGCGCGCACGGCCGGATCATTGAGCGGGCGGCTGATTTCCGCCAGGAATTGGATGTGCGGCCCGGTCCGGCTGTCGGGCGAAACGGTCATGACAAAGATCACGGATGGCTGGCCATCCAGCGCGCCGAAGTCCACGCCGCCGCGCTTGATGCCCAGCGCGGCCACGAGGCAATCCACGCTATCCGATTTGCCGTGCGGAATGGCGATGCCGTTTTGCATGCCGGTGCTCATCCGCTTTTCACGCTCCTGTACGGCCTTGAGGACGGCATCGCGATCCCGGATGTGGCCGGAAGCCATGAGGAGGTCCACCAGCTCGGCAAGCACGGCATCTTTGGTCGTGCCCTGCAGGTTCAGGCTAATGGTCTCAGCGGTCAGCGTTTTCTTCAAATTCATGTCCTTCACTCCAACCCCAAAAAAAACATAACTTGAGCCATTCTCCCCTGTTTGGGAACCAATTCAAGCCCAAAGGGGCAACAAAAAGCATTCCCCTCAAGAGCGGGGGGGGGGGCTAGGTCCGGGGGCTGGGGGCGTGGATGGTCCCGGCCTTCCGAAAGCGGTTGAGCCGCTGGTGGACCAGCTCGGCGACCGCATTCACCAGATCGGCCGTTGTGCCGCGGCCCACGTTCCACACCATGTCAAACTGGGTGGGGTCATCGAGGGTGCAGCGGTGGTAGGTTTTGAGGAAGCGGGTATGTTCGCGGTCAATGGCCTTGATTTTACGGGCGGCATCGGTCGCGGAGAGGTTGTCCAACTTCATGACGGTGCGCAGGCGGTGTTTCCAGGGGGCCACCAAGCGCAGGTGGATGGCGCTGGGCAGTTGCCGGGCCACCCGGAATCCGGCGCGGCCAATGATGACGACCTTGCCCAGCCGCGCCAGCAGGTGGATGACTTCATCAATCTTTTTTTCGATGCGATATTCCTGCGATGAGCCGATCAGCATTTCGTAGAGCATGCGGCGCAGGCCGCCGCCGCGGTATTGATCGGTCAGCAGCGTGTCGTAATCCGTATCGAGGCTCTTGTTTTGCGCGATGAGCGCGCACAACTTCTGGTCGTAGAGGTCCCAGCCGGTGTTGAGGTCCGGGTCGGCATACTGTCCGAGGCGCATGATGATGGCCCGGCCGATGCCGTGGGCGTCGGTGCCCGCTTGGCGGGAGAGGGTGATGAACGGAAAGCCGGTATCGCGGAAGTCCACATCGCGTGGATTTTGCAGATAGCGCCGGACCACTTCAGCTTGGTTCATACGCGGGACTATACTCCATGGGCGGCGCGGCCTCCAACTGAAATCGGCGTGCGGCCCGGCAGTTTTGCCGCCGGTTCAGTCGGCGTGATTTGTCTTGTCGTTCGGGGCCGTGGGGGGCAGTATTTTCCTCATGAGTGCATTGGCATGACCGGGCAAGCTCCATTTTTCGCCGGGGGGCAGTCCGCCATCGGTTTGGCGTGGACCATCCCGGTGCTGCTGGCGGTCTATTTGGGGTTGGGCTATTGGCTGGGTGGGCTTTTGGGGGCGCGTTTGGCGGGGGTGGTGGTGGGGTGGCTGGCGGGCATGGGCGCGGTGTTGTATGAAATCCGCAAGGCGCTGCGCCGGGATGCCCACAAACAGGATGGCGGCTAGATGCAAACGGCGCTGGCGATGAACGGTCCGGTTGTGACCCAAGTGGTGGCGAACGCCATCGCGGCGCCCGACCGCAAGGATATCGTCCACCACTACATCCAGCATCATGTGCTGTACCACGTGGCCGACGGCAATCCCAGCGCCTGGAATCTGCCGTTTCTCCGGGTGCAGGCTTTGGATGTTTTCCGCAACGATGGCGTGATGCTGGCGTTGGCGTTGGTGTTGCTGGTGGCGGCCTTTGCCTTCTTGTACCGCCGCCAAGAGGACGACGTGCCGCACGGGTGGAGCAATCTGCTGGAATTGTTCGTGCTGTTTGTGCGCAACCAGATTGTGCAGCCCTATTTTCCGGCAGCCGACGCGCGCCGGATCGCGCCGGTGTTTTGCACCTTCTTTTTTCTGATTCTGACGCTGAATCTGCTGGGGCTGTGTCCGCTGTTCAGCGCGGCCACCAGCAACATCAATGTGACGGGCGGGCTGGCGCTGGTGGCGGGCGCGTTCATGGTGGGGTTGACCATCCGGCAAAAAGGGGTGTTGGGCTTTTTACGGACGTTTGTGCCGACCGGCGCGCCGTTGATTCTGCTGCCGATCCTGGTGCCGGTGGAGGTCATCAGCTTTTTCTCGCGCGTGTTCGCGCTGGCGGTACGTTTGTTCGCCAATGTGCTGGCCGGGCACATTCTGGTTTTTGCGCTGCTGAGCATGGTGGTGCTGTTTGGCTGGCTGGCCTCGCCCATTATTCTGCTGGTGGTGGGGATTTATTTCTTTGAGATTTTCATGTCCTTTTTGCAGGCGTACATTTTTTCGTTATTGGCCGCGATCTTCATCGGGCAAATGGCCTATGAAGGGCATTGAGGCGCAACCGGATTGGATCAACCATAAGGAAAGGCAAGGAGAGGGAGCATGACGGAATTGGCATTCAAAGGGCTGGCGCTGGCCAGCTTGGGCGCGGGCCTGGTGGCCATTGGCGCGGGCGTGGGCATCGGCTTGGTGTGGTCGGCGGGGCTCAAGGGCATCGCCCGGCAGCCGGAGCTGGCGGCGAAGCTGCAAACGTCCATGTTCATCGGCGCGGCGCTGGTGGAAGGCATCGCGCTGTTTGCGCTGGTGATCTGCTTCCTGCAGGTCTAGGCCCGGTCCCGGACCACGCGCGCGCATGAACGAAACTCAGGAAGTCATCACCGTCCCGCCGCCGACGGCGGACGTGGGCAACGTCCTGCAGGTCAGCGACCAGATGGTCATGCTGACCTGGGTGGCGTTTCTGCTGGCCTGCTTTGCGTTGTATAAGCTGGCGTGGAAACCCATCTGCCAGGCGCTGGACCGGCGCGAGGATAAAATCCGCCAAAGCCTGAAGGCGGCGGCGGATATCCAGGCGCAGGCGGAGCTGGACAAGGAGGCCCAGCGGGTGCTGCTGGCCAACGCCACGCGCGAAGCGGCCGAGCTGGTGGCCCGCGCGCAGGAAACCGCGGCGGCCACCGCCAAAGCGGTGGAGGAACAAGCCGCCGCCGATGCCGCGCAGGCGATTCGCGCCGCGCAAGAGGCCATCCGCCACGCGCAGGATCAGGCCGTTGGCGAGCTGCGGCGGACGGCGGCGGAGTTGGCGCTGGATGTGGCCGGGCGCGTGCTCGACCAGAAGCTGGATGCCCCGGCGGACCACGCCTTGACCGACCGCCTGTTGCAGGAACTCTCGTGACGTGACCCCGCCGCTGGCCATCATCCGCCGATATGCCAAAGCGCTTTTGGATTTGGCCACGCCGCACGACACGCTCGCGCGCGTGACGGCGGAGGCGCAGGCGGTGCAGGGCTGGCTGGCATCCACGCCGGATTTTCGGACCTTTGTGGCCTGTCGGCATCTGGGCGAGCGCCCGGCGCGCCTCGCCGCCCTGCGCGAGTTGGCGCAGCGCGCGGAGTTCAGCCCCACCATGACGGAATTTCTGGTGCAGTGCGAAGCCACGCAACTGTTGGCGCATCTGCCCCGGATTCTCGCGGAGTTTGCGCGGCGGCAGCAGGCGCAGGCCCGCCTGGTGCCTGCGGAGATTGTTTCCGCCCGGCCGTTGACCGCCGCGCAACGCGACGTGCTGTTGGCACGCCTGGGCGCCGGTCGCCAGCTCGTGCCGGTGTTCCGCGAAGCCCGGGAGCTGCGCGGTGGTTTTATCGCCTACATTGGCGACGAAGTGCATGATTATAGTGTGGCCGGCCGCTTGCGGCGGCTACGCCGTCGGTTGACGGCAGGTTGAAGGAGCAGATTGTCATGACCGTGGAGCTCAAACCCGCAGAAATATCCGCCATCCTCAAACGGCAGATTGAAAACTTTGATCGCGCCGCCGAGGTGTTTGAAAGCGGCACGGTGCTCAGCGTGGGCGATGGCATTGCGCGCATTTTCGGCCTGCAGGATGCCATGGCCGGCGAGCTGGTGGAGTTCACGCAGGGCGTGCGCGGCATCGTGCTCAACCTCGAAGAACAGAGCGTCGGCGTGGCCATCATGGGCGATGCCGCCGGCATCCGCGAAGGCGATCTGGTGCGCCGCACGCGGCAGATTGCCGCCGTGCCCGTGGGCCCGGCGCTGGCCGGGCGCGTGGTGGATGCGCTGGGGCAGCCCCTGGATGGCGGCCCGCCGTTGGCCGATACCGAACTGCGCCCGCTGGAAGGTCCCGCGCCGGGCATTCTCGACCGCCAGAAAGTGCGCGAGCCCCTCCAAACCGGCATCAAGGTGATTGACGCGCTGACGCCCATCGGCCGCGGCCAGCGCGAGTTGATTATCGGCGACCGCAAAACCGGCAAGACCACGCTGGGCATTGACACCATCATCAACCAGGCCGATCAGAACGTGCATTGTTTTTATGTGGCCATTGGCCAGAAGCGCTCCACCGTCACGCAAGTGTGCGAGAAACTGCGCCAGCACGGGGCCATGGCCTACACCACCATCATCGCCGCCACCGCCGCCGATCCGGCGCCGTTGCAATACCTCGCGCCGTTTGCCGGCTGCGCCATGGCGGAGTATTGGCGCGACCGCGGCGGCCACGCGCTGATTGTGTACGACGACCTGACCAAACAGGCCCAGGCCTATCGCCAGCTCTCGCTGCTGTTGCGCCGTCCGCCGGGGCGCGAGGCATATCCGGGCGACATCTTTTATCTGCACAGTCGGTTGCTGGAACGCGCCGCCAAGCTGAGCCCGGCGCGCGGCGGCGGCAGCCTGACCGCCCTGCCGATCGTCGAAACCCAGGCCAACGACATTTCGGCCTACATCCCCACCAACGTGATTTCGATTACCGACGGCCAGATTTTTCTGGAGTCCAGCGCCTTCAATGCCGGCCAGCGCCCGGCCATCAATCCGGGGATTTCCGTTTCCCGCGTGGGCGGCGATGCCCAAATCAAGGCCATGAAGAAAGTGGCCGGCTCGCTGCGGCTCACCCTGGCGCAATACCGTGAGATGGCAGCGTTTGCCCAGTTCGCGGGCGATTTGGACAAGGCCACGCTGCAACAGTTGGCGCGCGGCAAACGCCTGATGGAAGCCTTCAAGCAGGGCCCGCAGCGGCCGCTGCCCGTCACGCAGCAAATCATCTTTCTGTATGCGTGCAGCACGGGCGCGTGCGACCATATTCCCGTGCCCCAGATGGCCGAGTATGAGCGGCAACTCGGCCTGGCCCTGGCGGGCCCCCACGCCGCGCTCGGCGACCGCCTCACGCAAACGGGTGATCTGTCCAGCGACCTGAAGACGGAGCTGGATGCCATGCTCGCCGCGTTCCAGAAAACCTTTGTGGTGGCATAGGGAACACCGCCGCGCGCCATGGCTCATTTCCGGGAATACAACGCCAAGCTCCGGCAGTTGCAGGGCATGCGCCGGGTCACCGGTGCCATGAAGATGCTGGCCACCACCAAGCTCGCCCGCGCGCAGGGCATGTTGGCGCAGGCGCAGGAGTTCGGCACGGAATGGCGGCATCTGTTGCGCATGGCCGAGCATTTGGTCAACCGGCAGAATCCGCTGGTGGCGCCGCGCGTCAAGGCCGAAAGCGCGTTTGTGCTGATGCTGACGGCGGACATGGGGCTGTGCGGCGGCTTCAATAACAACCTGATCCGGCTGGTGGGGCGGTGGCTCGAAGAAAACGCCGCGCGCTACCGCATTTTGCGTTTCAGTTTTTGCGGCCGCAAGGGCCACCAGCATTTTCGGCGGCAGGTCGAGGTGCGCGCCTACTACGAGCAGGCCGTGCGCCAACCCGACATGGCGCTGGCCCGCCTACTGAGCCGCGAAGTGTTCACCCCCTACGCCGAGGGCAAGTACGACGAAATCTATCTGGCCCGCAACCGCTACTTCAGCCCGCTCTGGCAGGAACCCGTGGTCGAACGCCTCCTGCCCGTGGACCTTTCCGCGCTGCCGCCCGCGCCCACCGGCCGCGAACCCGATGTGCTGCTCGAACCGCATTCGCCCCGCCTGTTGGCCCACGTGCTGGAGCTGCACGTCTGCCAGCGCATCTATGCCGCACTGTGGGAAAACGCCAGCGGCGAACACGCCGCGCGCATGGCCGCCATGGATAGCGCCGCCAAGAATATTGATCACCTGTGCCAGACCTACACCCTGCGCCGCAACCGCGCGCGGCAGGATGCCATCACCACCGAATTGACCGAAGTTGTGGCCGGCGCGGAGGCCCTGCAGTGAACCCGCGCCCAACCGAAGGAATACAACCATGAAACAGCCCGCCCCCCCTCCCGCCACGCCGCGCATCGGGCAGATCACCCAGGTGATGGGCGCCGTGGTGGATGTGGAGTTTGCCCCCGGCGACCTGCCGCCCATCCTCCACGCCCTCACCACCACCAACGCCGCCATCAACGATCAGCCGGACAACCTCGTGCTGGAAGTGGCCCAGCACCTCGGCGACAGCGTGGTGCGCGCCATCGCCATGCACCAAACCGATGGCCTTGTGCGCGGCGTGGCCGTGCGCGACACCGGGCGCGAAATCGAAGTGCCCGTGGGCCCCGGAACCTTGTCCCGCGTCATGAATCTGCTGGGCGAACCGGTGGATGGTGGCGGGCCCATCACCGCC
>CAZNGD010000064.1:0-9736 GCA_964572295.1 uncultured Verrucomicrobiota bacterium | reverse complement strand
TGAGATGGATGAAGTTGTTGGGTGCGGTGGGTGTGATGGCGGCGCTGTCGTGGACGAGCGCGGGGGCGAACGAAGATTTTGCGGCATCATGGTATGGCGACCAGCCGGATGTCTATGGTCTGAAATCGCGCGACACGGCGGGGAATAATTCCTATGCGTACACGCCGAGCCCGGAGCAGTGGCGCGACAAAAATATTTATCAGTTGTTCACGGACCGCTTCGCGACGGATGGCGTGGACCGGCTGGCGGGGTACAAGCCGAATTGGACGAGTGATGGCAAGTCGTATCCGTATAACCGCAACTACCACCACGGCGGCAACTGGAAGGGCTTGCAGGGGCAATTGGATTATCTGGCCGGGATGGGGGTGACGGCGGTCTGGATTTCGGGGGTGCAGCAGAACGATCAGGGGAAGGATCCGAATTACACGCCGTATCACCAGTATCATGTGGAAAACTTTTTCAAGTGCGATCCGGCGATGGGGACGTTCCAGGATTTGAAGGACCTGATTGATGCGTGCCACGCGCGCGGGATGTATGTGATTCTGGATGTGGCGCCGAACCACATGTGCGACAAAAACGGCATCAACACCGGCAACGACAATGACGACAAGGGCTACTACGCGGGCGGGCATGGCTCGTTTGGCTGGTGGAACGCGGGCAACCAGCATGCGGTGCCGTTCAATACCCTCGACTATTTCCACAACAACGGCACGATCAATTGCTGGGATTGCTATCCCGAACAAATCAATGGCCAATTCAAAGGCACCGATGATCTGAACACCGAGCACCCTGATGTGCAGTCCATTCTGGCCAAGGCGTTCAAAAATCTGATTGATGCGACGGATTGCGACGGGTTCCGCGTGGATGCCATCAAGCACGTGCCCTACACCTGGTGTCGCGACTGGGCGCAGAGCCTCCGGAACCACGCGGCGTATCGGGGCAAAAACAATTTCCTGATGTTTGGCGAGTTGTTCAGCTATGACAATGGCGCGCTGGCGAGCTGGTGCGCGGATGGGTACGGCTTCAACTCGGCGCTGCATTTCCCCCTGATGCAGGCGATGAAGAATGTGTTCGGCTACGGGGCGGGCGGGGAGCAGCTTGGCTGGGAGATGGGCGCGATCAACCAGTACGGCCAGGGCAAGGAGAACGTGATTGCGTTCCTGGACAACCACGACGTGGATCGCTTTGCCTGCACGTTCGGCGGGGGCGATGCCGCGACCGCCAAGAAGATCATGGAGCCGGCGATGACGTTCCTTTATATGGCGCCGCCGGTGCCGCTGATCTATTACGGCACGGAGCACATGTTCAATCAGGGCGGCCACCCGAATGGGAGCAACCGCACCGGGGACAATCCGGATGACGGCGACTGGCAGCGCGAGTGCATGTTCGACAAAGGCTTCCAGCCGGGCAACGCCAGCGGCGACATGTTCAGCGAGTGGGCGAAGAATCGCGGTCTGTACGGCCATATTGCCTGGCTGAACGGGTTGCGCAACCAGAGCCGGGCGCTGCGGCGCGGCGGCTTCGAGCAGCGCCGCACCAGCGGCGGGCAGGGCATCTATGCCTTCACGAAGTGGTACGGCGAGGAAGTGGCGCTGGTGATTGTCAACACGGCCGACTACGAGATGGACCTGGGCGACATCAACGCGGGCAAGGGCGGGGCGGAGTTCAAGGAAAACGGCGTGGGGCCGGCGAGTTTCACGGCGGCGGGCAACGGGACGATTGCGTTTGGCGCCACCAAAATCGGCGGCAAGGGCACCAAGATTTACATGGCGAACTTTGTGGACAACTCGAATGACGTGTTTGGCGGCGGTGGCGGCACGCCGGTGGGCCTTTGGGCGCGCAACACGTATGGCTATCCGACGGAGACGGCGACGACCGCCGACACGATTTACATCAACACCGAGGCGGGGCCGTCCAGCATCGCCGACAAGAAGGTGTATTTGATTTACGGCTTCAACAACCCGACGGGCAATTGGCCGAAGGTGGAAATGAACCTCAACGCGGGGTGGGATTCCGTGGGCGGCAACTGGTTCAACTATAACTTGGGCAACCTGACGACCGGCCGGTTGGATTATGTGATTGCCGTGGAGAGCGTGGACGATGGCGTGACCAACACGTTCTGGGACAACAATGGCGGCGGCAACTACACCATGCAGATTTATCCGGCGCCGGAGCCGGCCAACTTCACGTACAAGAGCGTGGCGGCGAACCCGGTGAATCCCGCGCCGGACAGCAGCGTGACGGTGACGGTGATTCTGGAGTCGGAGACGGCGGTGGACACGAGCGCCATGGGCGCGCGCCTCGGGTATGACATCTATCACCCGGTGACCGGACCGCAGCCGATCTGGCCGACCTATGCCATGACCCGGAGCAGCGTGAGCACCAACGGGGGCAAGCAGCTCAACACCTTCACCCATACGGTGAGCAGCGGGCTGGTGGGCGGCCATGTGATGAAGTATTACATTGTGGCCAGCAATGGCACGGCGCAGGCGTATGCGAACAACGGCGGGCAGGATTATTCGGTGGTGATTCAGAACTGGCCCGATGTGCCGGCGGACATCGAGATCAGCACCTCGAACCACACCACGCAGGCCAGCAGCATTACGCTGGCGGGCACGGCGGGCGCGAACATTGCCGACGGGCTCTATTGGACGAACGCCCTCACGGGGGAGACGGGCCAGTTCCTGCCGGCCGGGCATTGGAGCGCGGAAATCCCGATGCATGTCGGCGCCAACCTGATTACGGTGTTTGGGTATGAAGCGGGCGCCATGACCACGGTGGGCGAGGACAAGGCGTCGAATTACACGAGCTGGTCGAACGGCGACAATCTGGGCACGGGCTTCAAGGCGTGGCAGTTCAATCACACGCAGGACGGTACGACATACTGGGCGGGCAGCTTTGTGGGAGATCCGACGGATTCCGGGATCACCGGGTTCGGCAGCAAGGCGTTCGGGTTCTACGCGAATCCCAAAGGATCGGCAGCGAATGCGGAAGTGCTGCGCGAGTTTGCGAATCCGCTGGGGGTGGGTGGCTCGTTGAGCTTCGATCTCGGCCTGAATTGGGACAGCGACGAGGTGGGCTCCTACCGCGGATTTGTCCTGCTGGCGGGGAACACGGAGCTGATCAACATCGCCATGAGCAATAACGGGACGATCAGGATTCAAGGCAATCCGATGTTCAATAATTATGGGACGAACGCAATGGCGCTGAAGTTTGAGTATGTGGCGGACGGCCAGATTCGCGTGACGGGCCCCGGCCGCGATGGGACGGAGAGCTACGACCAGACGTTGACGGTGCCAGCGGGCGCGCCCAACAAGATCAAGTTCTATTTCAACAGGTCAACCGACGATGCGCGGCGCCAGATGTACGTGGACAACTTCAAGCTGGTGTCGCAGGGGCAGGGCGCGAAGAAGCAGGACAGCGTGACGATCACGCGCGAAGATGACGGCAAGCCGCGGATTGAAGCCACCGGCAGCCGCTCGATCAGCCTTGGTGAAGGTGGCACGCCCTTTGCCTTGAACCTGTTGCTGGCGAACGAGACGGCGGCCAGTTGGAGCGCGTCGTTGACCGCGCTGAATGGCGCGCACGTGCAGTCGTGGTCGAATGTGGCGGGCGCGACGTGGAACTGGACCTGGACCGCCTATGCGGCGGGGACCTGGCGGCTGAAGGTCACGGCCAATGCGGCAGGTGGCGCGGCGATCACCAACACCACGCTGGTGTTGACGGCCACCGAGGGCACGAGCGTCACGCTGGGCAATGCGTGGCATTGTCCGACCAACCACGAGCCGTTCGAGAGCAAGCTCATGCGCCACCCGGTGACTCCCGGGGTGGGCGAAACCATCGAAATCTATCTGGGCAATTATCACCCGCAGGGCGATATGAACGGCGGGTCGTTGTACTATCGCTGGGGGACCAGCGGCGCGTGGAGCAGCATGGCGCTGGCCTGGACCAACAACACCAACGAAGATAACAACCGCTACTGGGTTGGCTCGCTGGTGGTGCCGGGCGACAAGAAGGGCGGGGTCTTCCAGTATTATCTGGCGGCCACGTATACCGATGGCGAGCCCGCCACCACGTTTGTGGCGATGGACCCCGACCAGTCGGCCATGTACAAGACCTTCCGGCGCGAGGCGGCGGCGCAGGCCACGCCGTTTGAAGTGGGCATCCGTGATGACGCCGGACTGGAGCCGGGCTTCATTTGGCACGGGGGCGACATCACCGTGGCGGGGGCGGATAGCGTGCAAATCGGCGCCAAGATCGGGTTCATCAAGGATGGTGTGAAGTGGGCCGATGCCGCCGTGGTGCGCTACCGCGTGGCGGTGGATGCCCCGGGTGCCAAGCAGGCGCGCGGCCTCAAGCGCATCCTCAAGTCGGGGCGCAGTCCGCGCTCGTGGAACTCGTTGACCAACCAGGTCGGCATGACCTACGAAGGCGAGGTCGCCGACAGCAGCCCCAACGGCAACGCGATGCGCTGGGTGGCCACCATTGCCGACTCCAACCTGCTCAACGAGCGGGCGGTGCTGATTTATGAAGTCTACGCCAAGGGCGCCAACGGGGTGTGGCGGCAGGCGGAATACAGCGCGGGCGGCGGTGCCTCCACCTTCGAGTATCGGTTGTATGCCGAGGGCGCGGATGACCTGCAAGTGCGCGGCAACACCCGCGACTATGACAGCGGTTGGCAGGCGGCAGACTACACCACCACCAAGTACTTCATCAATGAAGCCGACGCGCAGGACACCGTGACCATCACCGTGCGCTACAAGGCGCCCGCCAATGCCCAGAAGGTCGAGCTGTTCACCAACCTAGGCCGCCGCGACTACGCCGATGCCGATATGGACGGCGACGGCTGGCCGGATGGCATTGTGCCGCCAGCGGGGAATAGCGTGACCGCAGAAAGCACCTACAACGTTGGCGCGGGCTACTGGCAGGCGATTCCGATGAGCCAGGTCGGCGGCGCGTGGCAGCAAACCCTCACCGTGAACAAGTGCGGCGCGTACCGCATCACCGCGCGCTTCCTGGCCGCTGGCGCCGCAGACGGCGAGTGGACGTGGTACTCCGCAGGGCCCGACAACTCCCTGCGGCGCGACCATGCCGTCGTCATCTCGCCGCGCAAGGCGCTCACGCAAACGATGTATGAGCTGAGCGTGCACACCATCAAGGCCACGGCTGCCACGCAGGCCGGCCGCGGCACGTTCGATGTCCTCTCCGAGAAACTCCTCGGCGGCGGCAGTTATGACGAGTTCAGCATTGAGTATCTCAACAAGATGAACATCAACTGCCTGTGGTTCCAGCCGATCCACCCCTCCGGGGCGGATGATCGCGTCGAAAAGGATCCGGACACCGACCAGCGCTACTGGCCCGGCAGTCCCTACGGCACCAGGAACTATTTCTCGGTCAGCGCCGACATGGCGGAGCCCGCCGGGGAGGCCGCTGCGGTGGCCGCCTTCACCAACTTTGTGCGGCTGTGCGACCGCGCGCGCGGCGACACCATGGCCGAGGGCGCCCGCGAACTCGAAACCATCAACGTCATGCTCGATGGCGTGATGAACCACACCAGTTGGGATGCCATTTATGGCGCGGGCCTCGCGCTGGCCACCAATGGCCTGGGCGCCGCCGCCATCGCCGAGCTGACCAATGCCTATGGCAATATCGCCGCGCTGACGCCGGGCGAGCGCATCGCGACGACCGGCAAAATGGGCATCAACTGGTACTCGAAGAACTCCGACTACTCGCAACCGGCGACCTACTACACCAATGCCCGCACGAACGATATCGGCATGGCGCCGGAACGCGTGGACTTCGGCAAGTGGGACGACGTGGCCGAGCTGCTCTACGGCAACTATTCAACCATGGTCCGCTGGGATGACCGGCTGCCGCCGGATTACAACCTGACCGAAGAAACCAGCAAGATGTATAACGAGGATGACCGGTACTATTACAACGAGATGTTGCCGGCCACCAAGCTGCTGTGGAAATACATGGCCGCTTATCCGGAATACTGGATCGGGAAAACCGGCCATGCCGGCGTGAATCAGCCCGGCGTGCGCGACGGCAACGGCGTGCTGCTGGACGACTACGGCATTGACGGTCTGCGCTGCGACTACGCGCAAGGATTGCCCAGCCAGTTCTGGGAATACCTCATCAACCGCACCCGCTCCAAGAAGTGGAACTTCCTGTTCATGGCGGAGTCGCTCGATGGCGGGCTGGTGGGCAAGCGCTCGAACCGCCACTTCGACATCCTGAACGAAAACATGGTCTTCCGCTTCACGATAGACAAGGTCAGCGAACCGGCCCCGTTGCAGGCCGCGCTGGAAGAACGCCGCGGCCTGTATGGCAACGGCCTCATCCTGCTGAACCTGTCCAGCCACGACGAAACCCTGCCCTATGGCGACCCGTGGGCGACGGCGTCGCGCTATGCGATGGTGTCGGCGATTGACGGCGTGCCGATGATTTTCTACGGGCAGGAGCACGCGATCAGCCCCTACGAAGGCGAGGGAGATGAAATCAACAAGTGGAAGGGCTTCCACTTCTTTGAACAAAACTTCGGGAAGTGGATTCCCCACTTCAAGAAGTGGAATCAGATGTATGTCTGGGACGACCCGGCGTATGCCGCAGGCGACTTCCGCGACTCGCGCGCCATGGCGGACTTCTATGCGCGCGTGAACCGCGCGCGCATGGCCAGTCCCGCGTTGCGCAGCAAGAACCGCTGGTTCCTGAATGACAACCCGCGCATCATGACCGTGGCCAAGTGGGAAACTCCGGGCGCGAATCCCAACGTCCGCGATGCCGTGGTGGCCAGTGTGCTCTTCATGAATGAGACGGGCGACGCCACTGGTCTGACCGGCAACGCGCAGGTCTATGACCTCTCGCCGTTTGCCGACAAGATGGGTCTGGAAAACCGTGCGGACCGCTTCTACAACCTGCGCAACCTGGCCTCGTCCACCCCCGAAGCCCTGCTGTGGGCCACGCCCAAGGCCGGCACCGAGTTCATCACCAACTTCTATGTTGGTCTGGATGGCGGGGTGGACACGGGAACGCCGTCGCCGACCATGGTTTGGGCGGATGGCGCCGTGGTCCAGTACCTCCAGTTCGTGGATGTGACCGACTATCCCGCGCCGCAAATCCAGGTGGGCACGATTCCCGCCGATAAGGAAGTGGGGCAGAGCGTCAGCATCGCCGTCACCGCCACGGGCGATGGCGAGCCGATCGTCACGCTGACCAACGCGCCCGCAGGGCTGCTGAACAGCTATGCGGATTCCACCCTGGCCTTCACCCCGACGGTCGCGGGCGCGCACACGTTCTTCTTCATTGCCCGGAATCAGCGTAATGATGCCTTCGCCACGACCAACTTCACCGTCACGATCCTTGGCGGCAGCGGCGGGGATACCGTCATTGAAGTGGTGGGCATCAGCAACATTTCCAGCGGCGCGGGCCAGTTCAACTTCCGCGCGACGCTGGACGAGCTGCCCGCCGGCATCACCAGCCTGCCGATTTATGTGGCGGATGAAGTGGTCAACGGCAAGTGGAATTGGGCGTATCTCAAGGATGTGCCCGTATCCACCACCGAGGTGGACGTGCAAATCCCCTTGCTGGATAAACGCATGATCAGCCTTGGCAGGCCGCCGGTCGGCATGGACTAGCCCCAGAAAAGAAGAAAAGAAGAAAAGAAATGTAACGCAAGCGGCGCAAAAGATCGCCAGGGGCGAAGGCGCGGTCGAGATGGGTATCGGTATTACGATTTGAGAAAATCGTAATACCATAAAAGAATTGACAAGTGGGGGCCTTGTCAATGAGAATGCATGCATCGAACAGAGGTGTGGCGGGAGGATGTTCCATGCGTCGTTGGCTGCGTTGTTTTATAGTGCTGGCTTGGGGGATGGGTGTGGCGGCGGGGTGGGCGCAGCGCGAAGAATCGCCAAGCGAACGGGCGGAATGGCTGCACCCCGTGACGCTGGGGATTCGCGCGCAGGAAAATGAGGCCGAGGGGGTCGGCGACATCCTGCTGCCGCTATGGCGCGGGCCGCGCAGCGTACTGCTGGCCAACGTGCGCGGCGCGATGAGCGATCACGATGAGGAAGAAGTCAATGCCGGCCTCGGGGTACGCCATTTGCCGGACACCCGGATTCCGTTCATGATCGGCGGCTTTGTGTTCTATGACGGACGCTGGACGCGGCACCACAATCGCTTTGACCAGCTTGGGCTCAGCGCGGAGGTGTTGAGTGACTGGGTGGATGGCCGCTTCAACTATTATCTGCCGAACCATGACACGGCGCTGGTGGACCGCGAGGAGACGCTGAGCATTCGCGAGAGTCGGCAGGTGCGGGACGGGCGGAGTACGACATGGGGGGATCCGTATGGCCAGATCCACTCCATTTTGCAGGAGCGCGTGACGACGTGGACCCGGCAGGAAACCTTTACGCAGGAGACCATCCGCCAGTTTTTTGAAAACCGCGAGGCGGCACTGGAGGGATGGGATGCGGAGATTGGGCTGCGGCTGCCTCTTTGCGAGCGCTGGTTTGAGACCCGGATCTTTGCGGGCTATCAGTATTTTGACCATCCCTTTGGCGGACATCTGAAGGGCGCGCAGGGGCGGATCGAGCTGCGGGCACTGGAGGGGCGGCTGTTGCTGGATGCGCAGGTGTTCGAGAACCGCGAGCTTAACCAGAGCGACTGGCGGGCCGGGGTGCGCCTGCGCCTGCCGTTCGAGCTGAGCGCGCTGGCGCAGGGGCGCAACCCCTTCGCCCAGCCGGAAACCACAGGACGGCGGGACCTCCGGGCGCGGTTTGACGAAATGGTCATCCGCGATCCTAAAATCCAGATTCAGAAGTCGGGCTATGTGGAAGATGTGGCCAAGCGCGCGCTGGAGACAAAATCCCGCACGACCATCCAGACGCGGACCGAGCGGGAGACGGAAGTCATTGCGGAAGGTGTGACCTTTGTGGATGGGGACAAGGGCAACGACAGCAATCCGGGCACGGCGGAGCGGCCGAAGGGGACGATTCAAGGCGGCGTGGATGGCGCACCGGCCGGCAGTCGGCTTTATACCATGAATTGGCCGGACGGCCGGCAGCGCCGGCTGGTTTATGTGGAGTCGGCGAGTGCGCCGTATGTGGGCGACACGGTGATTTCAGCGCCGGGCATTGGGTTGCTGGGCAGCGGGTTGGCGGTGCCGGGATATGGGGGGAAGGCGTTTGGCGGGGGGGCGCGTCCGGTGCTGATGTCGCCGTTGGATGCGAGCGTGCGGGTGTTGGATACGGCGGGGGGAGTGGGGATTGCGGGGTTTGAGTTTGCGTCGGTGGAGGCCACGTCGGGGATTCGTTCGGATAGCGGCCGGGTGCTGGTGTGGGACAATGATTTTCGGGATTTGCTGCATGGGGTGGCGGTGTACACGGTGGATGCGAACGTGGACAGTTGGGTGGTGGAAAACCGGTTTTCAGGGAACGGGCGGGCGGTGCATGTGGGGGCGCAGGGTGCGGGTGCCGGTGATTTCAATTTGCGGGTGGAGGGGAACGTGATCGCGGATGGGACGCGGGGGGCGTATGTGACGGCGGAGGGGTATGCGAATGCGTCCGTGGCGGCGGTGGGGAATGAAATGCGGGAGTTGACGGGCGAGGGGCTGGCGATTGGGGTGGAGCTGGGCGGGGCGACGCCGGGATTTGCGATGGTGGACATTCGGAACAATGTGGCGGAGCAGGTGGGGCTGGATGATGGGACATATGCGGTGCATGTGGTGGGG
>CAZNGD010000063.1:0-9828 GCA_964572295.1 uncultured Verrucomicrobiota bacterium | reverse complement strand
AAATCCTCCGTTTGCAGTGCTGCGCACAGCGGCCAAGGCCCGGCAGGGCCTTTTGGTTTCCGCTCCGCCTCGCGCAGTCCTCGGCGGAGAGATCAGGGCTGCAAAAAAATATAGGCCCCATTCGTCCTGTTTTTTTTCGCGTCCTTTCCTGCCTTCCTGTTGATTGGTGTTTTCCGGCTTGGCTCGATGGTTTTCCACGGTGTGGAAAAAACCTTTCCACGGTGTGGAACGGGTTGCCGGGGGAGGGCGGTTCAGGGCGCGGTTGCGGCGGCGGCGCGGAAGGCTTCGCGGATTTCAGCTTCGCCGGGGATTTGCCGGTGGCGCATCAGTACCTTGCCGTTGCAGATGGTGGTGTCCACACATTCGGGGGTGGCGGCGTAGACGAGGTCGCTGATCAGGTCGTGACCGGGAACCAGGCCGGTGTGATTCAGGTTCACCAGTATGCAATCGGCCACTTTGCCCACGGCGATGCGGCCGGCATCCAGCCGGAAAATCTGGAAGCCATCGCTGGTGGCAGTGCGGTAAATGTCGGCTGCGGCGCAAACGGTGGGGTCCATGGCATGGACTTTGGCGATCAGCGCGGCAGTGCGCATTTCGGAGAACATATCGTAGCGGTTGTTGGTGGCGGCACCATCGGTGCCGAGGCCAAAGCGCAGGGATGCGCGGCGGGCGGCGGGTTCATCGAATACCCCGGAGGCGAGTTTCATGTTGGAGGATGGGCAGTGTGCAATGGCGGCACCGTGGGTGGCCAGTAATGCCCGGTCGGATTCCGTCAACCACACGCCGTGGGCGCCGACAAAGCGGTCGTTCAGGAGGCCCTCGGCGGCGAAGACTGCGGTGGGCGTTTGGCCGGTGGCTTGAATACATTCTTCGTGTTCCTGCCGGGTTTCCGACAGGTGGGCTTGGACCAGCAATTGGTGGGTGTCGGCAAAGTCGCGGCAGATGGCGCGCATGGCGGGGGTCGTGGTGTACAACGCGTGAATGCCGACGGAGAAGTCCACGCGGTTGGGGTAGGACTTGGCGAGGGCCAAGTGTTCCGCAAGATCGTCGTGGAGGTTGTCCAGCGCCTCTTGGCCGGGCGGGATGATGTTGGGGTGCGAAAAGTTGACGCGCAATCCGCTTTCGTAGAAAGCCCGCAGGCATTGCGGGGTTTGCCAGTACATGTCGAGAACGGCGGTGATGCCGGAACGAATCATTTCCAGACAGCCGAACAGCGTGCCCCAGTAGATTTGATCGGGAGTCAACCGCCGTTCGATGGGCCAGATGACGTCGTTGAGCCAGGCGTGAAGAGGCAGGCCATCGCCGAGCCCCCGCAGGAGGACCATGGCGGCATGGCAGTGGATGTTGGCAAACGACGGTAAAATGGCGAGGCCGTGGGCATCGAGAATCTGCAAAGGGGTGCCCAACGTGGCCGGGTCCAGATGAGGCTCAATCTGCGCAAACCGGCCATTGCGGATCAAAACATCCCGGATTTGGCCGTCCAAGCGAGCGCGTTGAATGAGCAGATTCATAAGGTTGTGCTCCTGTTGGCGAGTGAACACCCACAAAATAGGAAAATACCCCTTTGCAGGCCAGAAAAAAGAACAGGGCGAGGCATTTTCTGGAAAAATCAGAAGGAAAAATCACAAAACCTATAATATTTGAATTGGAAGGCACGGCTATGGCAGCAAAAATGCCGATATGGACGCAACGATCACAAATCCTAAAATAAATCATATGATCCGATGGGTCGGCAAACGGTTGGTAAATCGTCAAAGTGTGGGCTGTGGCAAAGGGTGGAACATGATTCTGCTAATCTTTATACAAAAATATTTCAAAATGAGCTTGCAACCTGTTGGGGAGGGGCGTAGTTTTGTCCATGCAAAGGACGGGTGTGTCGCAGCAAAATGGAAATGTTGGAACATCCGTCGTGTTGCCGTGCACAAACGAGACATGAGATGAAGCACAACGGTCAGCTTGCAATGCTGAAAAAGTCGGGGAGGTCAGGTGGCCTGCTGCTGGCTTTGTTGGCGTTATGTTGGCTGTGGGTGATGCCGGCGCAAGCGGTGCTGGTCATCATTGATCTGGGCTGGAATTACAACGGCAATTCCGACATAGATAACACCGGGCTGAAGACGGATTACGGTCTGCAAGAAGGCTCGATTATTCAGGTGATCGCCTACAACTCGGGTGTGGGCAATGCGCCTGGGATTGATACGGACGATAATTTTGATATTTTCGGCGGGTACAATGGGCCACCGCTGAATGGTGAGCCGAACTACCCGCCGAACAACCAGGCGCCGTCAGATCAGACGGTGTATGATCCTGAATCGGTGCCGCCTGACCACGAAATTGTGTATTCCACGCAAATCGGTCCGCCGGCCGCTGGCAGCAATGCCAACGGCTACGACTGGTACAATATCTACACGTCATTTTTCATGTCCGGTTACGACAGCATTTACATCCGTGTTTTTGGTGCGACCGAGTTTCCCAATGGCGTGGTCATTGCCAGCTATTGGGGGATTAGCGATGTGCAGCAATACCATGGTGATGGATTTGGCACGTGGTACGTGATGTATGACGACGTAACGGCCACCAATCATGTGAACTATTTTGAGGTGATTCCAGAGCCGGGGACGTTGGCGCTGTTGGCCATGGGCGCGGGGGGGCTTTGGTTGGCCCAACGGCGGCGGAAAACCGACGTGCCATAAACGGGGCGAGGTGGCTGCCAGAAATCGGCAGCGCAGCATTTGCACGACGAGGAAAATCGTTGTACGCTTGGCTTTGGGCAGTTTTGAGGTGGACAAACAAGGACGACGCGATATGAAGACAAGCCTACGATGGATGGCGGTGTTGGCTCTGTGGTGGGGCATCGGAGGATGGCCTGACGGGGCATCGGCACAGGTTATCAGTGTATCGGTGGGCAACGAAGTCCCGGTGCGGGATCCCATTGGGCGCATTATGCCGGGACGAAACGGCTTTCCCGACAGCTCGCCGCTGGTGGAAATACGCCAAGCGACACAGTGGGGGATCATCGTGGCTCCGGATCCCGAAACCGGGGAGGGGAGTCCGGCCAACCCGCTGATGGCCAATTCATATTTGGGCAAGAATTCGATTCTTCCCGATTCCGGTCTTTTTGGGGAGATCTTCACCAACCGGCTATCGGCGGACGCTAAGTTTTATGCGCGGGTATTTGACCGGCCAACGCCTGGGCAGTCAATCTACTACGCTGATTCCGGGTTGTTTGAGGGGTCCAGTAATAACGTGGCCTATATCACCGTGGAGTTTGGCGGCTGGAAACTGCGCAGCACGGGGGCGGCGGATATGGATACCGATGGTGACGGCATTCCGGATGCGATGGAGAGCGATCTTGGGCTCAACGAAGGTGATCCGGATACTGATAACGACGGTTGGGATGACTTGTTTGAACTGCTCCATCCCGACTATTTGCAGGCCACGGAACCCAATCCAATAGAACTTGAGGTTGAATTTGCGGAATATGATTTGGACACGGAAGAATTGGTCAGCCCGACTGTGGCCGGTTGGTGGACCATACCCAATATCCCCTACCGTCTAGTTTTCACTGAAGATATGAGGGACCCCGCTTGGACCAACATGGTCTGGAATGGCGTGGCCAGCGACGGTCGGCTTGAAGTGGATATTCAGGACTGGATGGATGCCGCCTTCAGGCGCGGATTCTTCCGTGTCGTGGCCACTCCGCCGGACCCTCGGAATGACGATTGAACAGGGCCAACCCACCAAAGATTGAAGGACCAGATACGATGAAAACGTTCGTCAAAACAAGCACGTTGGGTGACACGCACCCATCTTCTGCGCCAACCACACAAAAATGGCGGTTGGGAAGAAGCGCGCGGGGATTGGTTTGGGGAGTGTTGTTGAGTGGGGCAGGTCTTTTTGTACCCGAAACCTTGGGGAACACGGTGTATTGGCGAAACGAGGCCGTTAACGGAAACTGGGACGGCGGTGGCTTTGGATGCGCCGCATCCGGTAATGTGACCTCGCAGTGGTGGTATGATGGTTGGGGCACAGACAGTCCTCGTAATCGTCCGGACTGCTATGGGAATCATCAGTTGACGTTTGATAACAACAACTATCCGACGATGACATTAAATGGGGGTTGGTTTAGCGCGAATCAGATTATTTTCAAAAGCACGGCTTCGAGTGCGCGGACGATGTCGAGCAATGGGGTGAACATGAACGATTCGGGGGCGAAGATTGAAAATCAATCAACGGCGCAACATGCATTCAATTCTGACGTCGCGCTCAACACGGGTTTGGAAATCAATCCGGTTAGCGGCAATTTGGTGTTCAATGGCACGATTTATGTCAAGAACAACTGGATCAATGTGTGGGGTGATAATGCAAAGACGCTGTACCTGAACGGCGTGGTCAACGCGGATGGAGGGAATGGCGGGTTGGCGGTCAAGCAGAACAGTATTGTGAGCTAGACTAATAACAACACGTTTACAGGGGGAATTTGGGTGGAGAAGGGGACGGTGAAGCTGGGGGGGCATACGAACGCGGTGGGGGCCGGGACGGTGAATGTGGGGACGAACGCAACATTGGATCTCAGTGACTATGGTGCGGCAACCATTCGACCCGTCACTTTGAATCTCTACGGCAAGGGGACCAATGACGCTTGGGGGGCATTGCGCAAGAGCACTGGGAGCGCGCCGACTTGGCGGGGAGCCATCAATCTCGGGGCGGACTCGAAAATTGCGCTCCCTTCAGGGGGGCTCAATACATATGGAGCCATCAATGCCAGTTCTTATACATTATATATTAGCAACAATGCGGCTTTTACAATGCAGAGTGGCTCGACGTTGACGGGCAGCAAGACAACGGGCGACGGTACTTTGCACAAGAGCGGCTCAAGCCATATGTTTTTGCGTCCTTCCGCGAGCCTGACGGGATCTATTTGGCTGCAACAGGGTGAAATTCGTCAGTATTCCGATAATAGTTCGACCATTCCCGCAGGCGGTATATTCCGGATGTCAGGGGGGACGACATATCGCTCTGACGGGACAGCCCGTACCAACGCCAAGAACACGCAAATTGATGGCAATGTTACTTTGGGGCATGCTGGGGGCGGAACCCTTACCCTTTCCGGCGCCATGAGTTTGTCATCTGGTACGCGCACGATTACCGCAGCCAATGATGTTTTGATTTCCGGGAAGATTTCGAGTGGTGGGCTGACCAAGGCGGGGGATGGCACGATGATTTTGACGGGGGCAAACGATTACGCCGGCGGCACGACGATTAGCGGTGGCACGCTGCAAATCGGCAACAATGGCACGGCGGGGGTGCTGCCGGGGAATGTGGCGAACAACGCGGCGTTGGTGTGGAGCCGGTCGGACAGCCTCACCTACGCGGGTGTCATCAGCGGCTCGGGCACCATGACGAAGACTGGCGCAGGCACGCTGACGCTGACCGGCAGCAGCACGATGAGCGGGGGGACGACCGTGAGCGCGGGCACGCTGCTGGTGAGCGGGGCGTTGGGGAGTTCCGCCATGACCATCGCCGGCGGCACGACGTTGGCCGGGGCGGGCACCGTGGGGCCCATTTCCTCGCTGGCGGGCACCATCAGTCCGGGCAATTCGGCGGGCACTGCGGGCACGCTGACCGTGAGCGGCGCGGCGGCGCTGGGGGGCGGCACCTATACCTGCGACATCACGGGACTGGGGAGCACGGACTGCGACAAGATTGCGGCTTCCGGCGCGGTGGCCGCAGCATCGGGGCTGACAATCAACTTGCCCGCCAGCGCACCGGGCGGATTCAACGCGAACAGCTCATACACGTGGACGATCATGAGCGGCAGTTCGGCCAGCGCGGCCAATATGAGCATTGGCACCAAGTGGGCGGCGGCGGGCACGTTCGGGGTATCCGCCAGCGGCAACACCATTGTGGTGACCTATACGGCGCCCACGCCGCCCAAGCCGGCCGGTCTGACGGCATCCGACGGCACCAGCACGGCGCATGTGGCGTTGAGCTGGACCGACGGCGCGGGCGAGACGGGTTATGTGATTTGGCGGCACACGGCCAACTCCTTTGGCTCGGCCACGGCCATCTATACGAACGCGGCAAATACGGTGACGCATAACGACACCACGGCCAATTCCGGCCAACAGTATTACTACTGGGTGACGGCGACCAATGCGTCCGGTTCGAGCGCGCAGAGCGATCCGGACACGGGTTATCGGCGATTGGCCGCGCCCACGGGTGTGGCGGCCACGGATGGCACCTCGACGAGCCAGATTACGGTGACGTGGAGCGCGGTGACTGGCGCGACGGCGTACCATGTGTACCGCAAGACTGATTCCAATCCGTCCGGCGCGACGGCGCTGGGCGCGCGGAGCAGCGGCTTTACGGATTCCCTGACCGCGGGCCAAATCTATTACTACTGGGTGGTGGCATCCAACAGCACCAGCAGCAGCACCAGCGATTGGAGCACGGCCGACAGTGGCTATGTGAAACTGACGGCGCCGGGCAGCGTGGCGGCGACGGAAAACCAGTCCGACAAGGTGACGGTGTCGTGGTCGGATGTGGCGGGCGAGACGGGCTACAGCATTTGGCGGTATGAGTCGAACAACTCCGGTTTGGCCAGCATCGTCGGCACGGCGGCGGCCAATGCCACCAGCTATAACGACACGACGGGCGTGGCGGGCACCACCTATTATTACTGGGTACGGGCGACGAACAGCACCAGCCAGAGCATGAGCGATTTCAGCGCGCCGGACACGGGGATGAAGACGTTGACGGAGCCGACGACGCCGGCCTCCAACATTCTCTTCAGCGCACTGGCGCAAAATTCCTACAACGTGAGCTGGCAGCGCGGCGATGGCGACTACGTGTTGGTGGTGGCGCGCCAAGGCGGCGCGCCGGCCGATCCGACGGATGCCGCGACCTACACCGCCAACGCGGCGTTTGGCTCTGGTGATACGACTGTCGCCGGCAGCCATGTGGTGTACAAGGGCACGGGGACCAATGTGACGGTCACCGCGCTCGGAACCGAAACCATTTATCACTTTGCGGTATATGAGTTCAATGGGGCGGCCACACCGAACTATCGGACGCATGACGAGCCGGTGGCCAGCCGCTCCACGCTGGCGGCAGCTCCGACTACACAGGCGCAAAACCTGGCGTTTGGGAGTCCGTTGGAGGTTAGGATTAACGGAATTAACTGGGACAACGGCAACGGGGCGGGCCGTTTGCTGGTGGCGAAGGCGGCCAGTCCGGTGGATGTTTTCCCTGTCAACGGAACGGCCTACACGGCCAACACCAACTTCGGCAACGCGGGTGCCCATCTGGGGGGAGGTAACTATGTGGTGTGGGATGGCAGCGGGGCGACGGGAGTTGCCGGACTGACGCGCGATGTAGTGTATCATTTCCGGGTGTTTGAGTACAACGGCAGTGCGGCGACCATCAACTACAACACGAATGCCGCCGTCGGCAATCCGTTCAGCCAGACGACCATGGCTGGCAATCCGTCGTCACAAGCCACCAACTTGACTTTCAGCGCGATTGGGGACACCTCCTTCACCGTGACCTGGACGAAGGGCACGGAGGGGACCAATACGTTGATTGTGATCCGTAGCGGGGCCAATCCCACCGGGCCGACGGACATGAATACCTATACCGCCAGTACGGTGTGGGGTTCGGGTTCGGATCTGGGATCGGGCAGTTATGTGGTGTACACCAACACGGGCACCAGTGTGACCGTGACGGGGCTGACACCCGGCACCCGCTATTATGTGCGGGCCTATGCATTTAATGGCGCGGCCGGCGCGCAGAATTACCGCACGACGGATCCGGTGACGATTGACGGCTACACGCTGATGGGCGAGCCGACGCAGGCGACCAACATCAGTTTCGACAACCTGGCGGACACGAGCTACCGGGTGGCGTTCACGGCGGGGAATGGGGGAGGGCGGCTGGTGGTGGCGAAGGCCGGCGGTGCCGTAACCTGGCTGCCAACGGATGGCACCGCGTATTCCGGACAAAACAACAACTTTGGTTCGGCGACGGATTTGGGGAGCGGGAACAGGCTGGTGCACGCGGGGACGAGTCCGTTCACGTTGTCGGGATTGACGGCGGCGACGGAGTATCATGTGCGCATTTTCGAGTACAACGGGACGAATGCGACGTTGAACTACAACACGAATGCGGCGAGCGGGAATCCGGGCAACCGCTACACGCTGTCAGTTGAGCCTTCGGCGTATGGGACGCTGTCGGCGACGGCGCTATCGGATACGCAAATCAAGGTGGACTGGGGCGCGGCGACGGGGGCGGGTGGGTACATCATTGTGCGCAAGACGGGGTCGGCGCCGACGGGCACGCCGGCCGATGGCACGGGGTATGCGCAGGGCAACTCGATTGGCGATGGCGTGGTGGTGCATGTGGCCACTTCCGGCGCGGCGGGATCGGTGACGGACAGCTACAGCACTGCGGCCAACACCACGTACTATTATCAGATTTTTCCGTATGCCTATGATGGCACGCCCGCTCATGCGACCTATAACTATCGGACCACCGCCGGCATTCCGAACGCGAATGCCACCACGGGGACCGGCGAGCCGGCCAGCAGCTCGACCATCACCTCGTTTCTGCCGGCCAGCAGTTCGAGCGCAACCATCATCTGGAACAACGCGGGCTCGGCGGACGGCACCTTGATTTTGATTCGCGCGGGTGGTGCGGTGAATAGCAGCCCCAGCGATTGGAACAGCCATACCGCCAATACGGCGTTTGGCAGTGGCGACCAGATCGGCTCGGGTAACTATGTGGTGGTGGCGGGCGCGGGCAAATCCGGCACGGTGACGGTGACGGGGTTGAGCGCGGGCACGACCTACCACGCGGCGGTGTATCCGTATAATGGCAGTGGTTCGATGCTGAACTACCGCACGACAGCGCCGGCAACGGCCAGCGTGACGCTTCTGGCGGATCCGTCCGCGGCATCGGCCACGGCGGATGGCAAAACGATGGTGCGGCTGGCGTGGACCAAACACGCGAGCTATGACGTGATGATCGTGTACAAGTCCGGCAGCGCGTCGGGCGCACCGACGCAGGGCACGGGCTATGGCGTGGGCGACGCCTGTGGCGGCGGCACGGTGATTTACAAGGGGTCCGGTTCAGCGCTGGAGCATGTGGTGGCATCCGGCACGGCTCACTATTACGCGTTCTACTCCTTCAGCGGCAACCACTACTCCGCCGGCTTGGCGCGGTCCGACTCGACCACCTCCTTTGCCGTCAACGAAGTGGTGGACACCTTCTCCTACACCAACAGTACCGGTATCGCCGGTTGGAATGGTGAACAGGGTTGGGGCGGGGAATGGTATGGAGCTGATGCGGGGTCGTTCACCAACGTGTCGGGCAGCTTTTCGGGGCAAACGAACTATCCGGCGCCGAGCGGCAACAAGCTGTGGGTGAACCCTCCGAACGATACCGGCAAAGCCGTGTTCCGCCTACTGGGACAGACGTACAAGAGTGGCCGCATCTATTTTGGCTACATCCTGAATTATCAGTACGAAGGCGCCAACAAATATGCGGGTTTGTCCCTGTGCTATAGCAATAATGAAGAAAAGTTGTTCATCGGTGAAATCTATGGTCAGGATCAGCAACTGGGCATCGCGACCACCGGTTCAGGTTACACGTTAAGCAAAGGTTCGGGGAATGATTACATCATCGTGGGCTACTACGATTGGAGCGCAGGCGAAGCCAGGGCCAAGGCGTACAAGATCGGTTCACAGGCCGTGCCGACGGATGAGCCGGCCTCGTGGGATGTGACGCATTCCAAATCCAGCAATGACGTGGGCTGGGTGAACACCGTACGGC
>CAZNGD010000062.1:0-9907 GCA_964572295.1 uncultured Verrucomicrobiota bacterium | reverse complement strand
CCCGGGGGGGGGGGGGGGGGGGGGGGGGGGGGGGGGGGCGCGCGCCCCCCCCCCGCCCCCGGCGCGGGGGGGGGGGGCAACGGCATTTGGCAACCAGCAGGACGCAGGGCCAGCCAGCGAAAAATAAAAAAATCCAGCACCACCAGTGGAATAATCCAAATCAAATGGCGCAGGGGTGACTTGCGCGCGCGCGGTCCCATGGCCGGTCAAACGGCCATGATATCTTTTTCTTTGCCCGCCACCAAGTCATCCACCTTCCTGACCGATTGGTCGGTGTATTTTTGGATTTCGGTCAGGGTGCGGTCGCGTTCGTCCTCGGAAATCTTGGCGGCTTTTTCGAGGGCCTTGATGCCGTCATTGGCCTCGCGCCGGACCGCGCGAATGGCCACGCGGGCCTCCTCGCCCATGCGATTGGCCACCTTGATCAGGTCGCGGCGGCGTTCTTCGCTCAGTTCCGGAATCGGCACGCGGATGATCCGGCCATCGTTGAGCGGCGTGACGCCGATGTTGGCGGCCAGAATGGCTTTTTCAATCGCGGGCAGCGATGAGGGATCGTAGGGCTTGATGACGATCAGGCGCGGTTCCGGCGTGCTGATCAGCGCCATCTGGTTCAGGCGGGTCTGGGTGCCATAGCATTCCACCGTCAGGTAATCCACCAGGCTGGGCGTGGCCTTGCCGGTGCGCAGGCCGGAAAGACCTTGCTGCAAATGCGCAATGGCCTTTTCCATTTTGTCGTCGGTTTCAAGCAGGACATCATCTGTGGATTCGTACATGGGGCTTCCTTTCGGCTTACCGGGTTAGGCGGTGACCAGCGTTCCGGCCTTCTGGCCGGCGACCACGCGCATCAGTTCACCGCGCTTGAAAAAGTCAAAAACCAGTATAGGGATTTGATTGTCCATGCAAAGCGAAAAGGCGGCGGCATCCATCACCTTCAGGCGGCGCGCCAACGCTTCGGAATACGTCAGGCGGTCAAACTTGACGGCCTTGGGATTCTGGACGGGATCGCTGTCGTAGATGCCATCCACCTTGGTGGCCTTGAGCAGCACTTCGGCATTGATTTCCGCGGCGCGCAGCGCGGCCGCGCTATCCGTGGTGAAAAACGGATTGCCGGTGCCGCCGCCCATGATGACCACCTGGCCATCCGCCAACATCTCGCGCGCGCGCCGGAAGGTGAACAACTCGCACATGGCCGGCATGGCGGTTGCGGCCAGCGTTTGGGCTGGCACCTTGGCGGCTTCCAGGGCCGACTGCAGCGCGAGGCTGTTGATCATGGTGGCCAACATGCCCATGTTGTCGCCGTGGGCGCGACCAAACCCGCGGTCTTGTCCCTTCAGCCCGCGGAAGATGTTGCCGCCGCCGATCACCACGCCCACCTGGACGCCGAGTTGCCGGACGGCTTTGATTTGCTTGGCCATGTCGGCCAGGATGTTGTCCGATAAGCATTCCCCGGTGGTGTTGTCGCGCAGGACTTCTCCACTGAGCTTCAAAAGGATTCGACGGTATTTGGCTTTCTTCATGTGTTGCTCCTGGGGTGTCGTCATTAAAATTGGTGTCCGGGGATGGTGCAGGTGGGGGGCGCATCGCCCGCCCCCAGCGCATAGCTGCCGGCGGCGGGACAAAGCGGCGGCGTGGTCAAATAGTCGGGGATGAGCGCGGGGATTGCCCCCGGCGGTTGACCGTGATCGGCCTCATACCGCTGGGCCGCCATGGCCAGCGCCTCCAAATTCATGGCGCAACGCGACGCGTGCGCGCGCTGGCGGTTGCGGCGCGCGGCGGGAAAGCCGATGGCCGCAATCAGCCCGACCACCACCGCCAGCATGGTGATGTCCACCGCTGTCATGCCGCCGCGCCACTTCATGGCTGGTGCGCGAGCAGTTGCGCGCGAATGTCATCCGGGATGGGCAGCGGCTGGCGCTGTTTGAAGTCGTAGTGCACCACCACCGCGTTGCCCTTGGCGCACAGTTGCCCCTTTTGCCAGGCTTCCTGGTACGCGGTGAACGAGGTGTTGCCCACCTTGGCCACGTAGGTGCGGATTTCGATTTCCGCGCCCAGCAGCAGCGGCGCGACAAAATCCACATCAATGTGCGCCATGATCAGATTCCATTTATCAAACGACATCTCCGGATTGAAGAAGCGGAAAAACGGGTCGCGGCCCAGCTCAAACCAGATCGGCAGGCGGGTATTGTTGATGTGCCGCAAGCCGTCGGCATCGCCAAAGCGCGGAGTTATGGTTTTGGTAAACATGTCAATAAAATGGGTTCAAACAAACAAGGGGGATTAAACGGGGAATGCCCCTTGGAGTAAAGATGAAAGCACATCCCGCGGCGCGCGCGGGAAACGAAAATAAAACTTCACCGCGGGGAAACCAATGCGTACAGTGTGCGGGCTCAAACAAGGAACCTCATGCTGACAACCAAACGATTTGATTATGTGCCTTTTGACCACGTGCATTTGCATCCTTCGGTGGCCAATCACCGGCCGCTGAACGAGGCCAAGGTGGCCCACTATGCCGAGGATATCCTGCGCAACGGCCTGCTGGAACCCATCGTGGTGTGGGAGCGCAATCCGGGCGAATATTATTTGGTGGGCGGATTCCACCGGCATAATGCCATCCGCCGGATCCGCGCCCAGAATCCCGGCTATTTCGACCGCGTGGATGTGCGCGTGGTGCAGGGCGAACTGGACGAAATCCAAGCCCTGAACCTCAAGCTGAATGCCGACCGGCTCGATGCGCGCATCACCGATTATTTTGATGCCATCATTTTCATGGCCAACGCCAACTGGGATAAAAACCGCATTGCCCGCTTTCTGGACAAGACGGTGGCGTGGATCGAGGACATCCTGCGTTATGCGCCGAGCATGGATTCGCGGATTCGCCGCCTCCTGGAGCAGGGGGAGATCAGTTGGGCCAAGGCCAAGGCCATCTGCAAGGCGATGTTGGCGGCCCCCCCCGGCCAGGAACGCGCCATCGTGGATGCCGCGTTGGCGGCGCGCCAAGCGCCGGCTGCGGACAAACCGGCGCGCGCGCTGACCTTCCGCAAGGCGACCAAGCGGCTGGCCGCCAGCCAAACCACGTATCAGGTCAGCGGCGCGGATCTCGCCGCGCTGCTCAAGGTGGTCCGCGCCCAGCAGGCGGCGCCGGAGGACATCGCGCGGGTGCGCACGGCTTTTCCGGATTTGCTGGAGGATTGACGCGGCATTTGGGCTTGTTCCCCCTGGCCGGGGACCGTAGAAGGATAGGGCATGAAACATCTTCCTCATTGGATACTGTCGGCAGCGCTGGCAGGCGGGCTGTGGTTGAATAGTGGCTGTGTGTTGGTGCGCCGTGGCGCGGCCCGGTTGATCTCGCCCGTGGCCACGCAACTCTCCGACGGCTTCATGCGCGAAAACGATGTGGAACTCGTGCGCGATGGCGCGCCCGCTTTCCTGCTCATGCTCGACGCGCTGGCCGAAGCCCATCCGGATAATCCCGCCGTGCTGTTGGCGGCCGCCGAAGCCCAGATGGCCTACGCCGTGGGTTTCGTCGGGCAGGAGCAAAAGGAACGCGCCAAAACCATGCTGCTCAAGTCCAAGACCTTTGGCCTGCGCGCGCTCGGCAAAAAGAACAAGTATTTTGCGGCGGCGGTGGATGGGTCATACGACGATTTCCGGCAGGCCCTGACCCGCTTCAAGCAGCCGGATGCCAACGCGCTCTTGAGCACGGCCACCGCCTGGGTCATGTGGATCATCGCCAACGCGGATTCGCCCGCGGCCTTGGGCGATATGCCCAAAGTCATGGAACTGATGCAGCGGGTGCATGTGCTGGACCCGGATATCCGGCAGGGTGGGGTGGACCAGTTTTACGGCATCTATTACACCGTTTTGCCCTTGGGTGCCGGGCGCGATCTGGAGAAGGCGCGCGCGCACTTTGAACACAGCATCCAGGTGGCCGGGCCCGATTACCTCCTCAATCAAGTGACCTTTGCCGAGTTTTATGCCCGCTACGCGCTGGATCAGGACTTGTTTGAAAACACCTTGCGCCGCGTCCTGACCGCCGCGCCCAATGTGCCTGAATTTACCCTGATGAATGCCGTGGCCAAGATGCGCGCCCAAACCCTGTTGAACCAAGTGGACGATCTCTTTTAGCAAAGGAAACCGCATGAGAGCTGCGCATAGAAGGTGGATGGTGGGGACGTTGGGGGTTTGCTTGGCGGTCACCGGGTGGGCGCAAACCACCCTGAAGATTGCCACCATGGCGCCGGATGGCAGCATCTGGATGCAGGCGCTGGCCGATGCCAAAACCGAAGTGGAAGCCGCCACCGGCGGCGCCGTGAAGCTGAAGATTTATCCCGGCGGCATCATGGGCTCCGAAAAAGATGTGCTGTTCAAAATCAAAACCGGTCAGTTGCAGGGCGGCGGCTTCATGGGCTACGCCATCGGCAAAATCTGCCCGGATGCCAGCGCCTTGATGTTTCCCATGGTGTTCCATAACTACGCCGAGGTGGATCAGGCGCTTCCGCAAATCCTGCCCTATCTGGATGCGCATGCCGCGCAAAACGGCTTTGAAAGCATGGGCTGGACGGAAGTGGGGTTCAGCTATGCCTATAGCACCAAACCCATTGCCAACCTCGATGAGTTCCGCGTCACGAAAGTGTGGGGATTGGATTCGCCCATGCTGACCGAGCTACTGCTCGCGGCGGGAGTCTCGTTCATTCCGGCCAACATCACCGATGTGTTGACCTCGCTGCAAACCGGCTTGCTGGAAACCGTCTTTGGGCCGCCGGCGGCGGCCATCGCCGTGCAGTGGCATACCAAGGTGCGCTACTACAACGAAATGCAACTGACCTACGCCATCGGCGGCGTCTTTGTTTCGTCGGCAAGTTGGGCGACCGTGCCCCCGCAGCACCGCGATGCCGTCAAGACCGTCATTACCAAACACTGCCAGCTCCTGACCCCGAAAGTCCGCAACAGCGACATCGAGGCGCTGGATTTTATGCGCAAGCAAGGTGTGCAGGCGTTGGCCGAAACCCCTGCGGCGCGCGCCGCCTTCGATGACGTGGCCTCCAGCGCCCTGAACAAAATCAAGGGCACCCTGTTTTCCGACGAGGTCTGGGAGCGGCTGCAAAGCATTCTGCGCGACATCCGCAGCTCATGAGCCAGCCGTTGCGCAGCGTCTTCCTTTGCTTGGTCCGCTGGGTGGATCGGCTTGAACGCTTCATTCTGACGGTGCTGGTCACGGGCATGGTCATTCTGGCGGCGCTGCAGATTTTGTTGCGCAACGTCTGGCATACCGGGTTCAATTGGGCGGAACCGTTGCTGGGAATGGCGTTGCTGTGGCTGACCATGCTGGGCGCCTTGGCGGCCACGGGCATGGGGCGGCACATTTCCATTGATCTGGCTGCGGCGTTGATCCCGCAACGCGGGCAGGCTGTTCTGAAACGGCTGACCGGGCTGTTCGCCGTGGTGGTGTGCGCGTTGCTCGCGTGGGCGGCCGGGCGTTATGTGGGCTTCCAAAGCGAAATGGAAACCAACGTTCTGCTCGGCTGGCCTCTGTGGAAATATTATCTCGTGGTTCCCGTCGTGCTGTGGCTGATGGCGTGGCGATTCCTGCTGCACAGCCTGTTGCCGGCCTCTTGGTTGACCGTGGCCGACGCGGCGGCTGAATCGCCGGGGCAGGGGAGGGGGGGCGAATGATCTGGTTTGTCCTTTGCTGCGCGCTGCTGGGCGTGCCCATGTTTGCCATTTTCGGCGCATTGGCCATGACGGCCTATCACGCCGAAGGCATGGATTTTTCCATCGTGATCGGTGAACTGACCCGGCTGACCAGTATGCCCATGTTGCAAGCGCTGCCGATGTTTGCGCTGGCGGGATATATTCTGGCCGGTAGTCGGGCCTCCGAACGACTGCTGCGCATCTCGCGCGCGGCGTTCGGCTGGATGCCCGGCGGCCTGGCCATGGTGTGCATCGTGACCTGCACATTCCTGACGGCGTTCACCGGGGCATCGGGCGTGACCATCGTGGCCTTGGGCGGGCTGTTGCTGCCGGCCCTGCTCAAGGATGGCTACCGCGAGAAAGCCGCGCTGGGGCTGGTCACCAGCGGCGGTAATATGGGCGTGCTCTTTGCGCCCAGTCTGCCGCTGATTCTGTACGCCATCATTGCCCAGCCGATTTCGGGCGCAGTCACCATTGATGCGCTGTTCCGCGCGGGCATTATCCCCGGACTGCTGACGTTGGTGGTGCTCTGCGCCTACGGCGTATGGGCGGGCCTGCACGCGCAGATTCCGCGCCGCCCGTTTGCTTGGGGCGAACTCGGCGCGGCGCTCCGCGAAGCCAAATGGGAACTGCCACTGCCGTTCATCGTACTTGGCGCCATCTATGGCGGCTTTCTGGTCGCCAGCGAAGCCGCAGTCATTACCGCCGCCTATGTGCTGGTGGTGGAAGTCCTCATTTACCGGGAAATTCCGTGGCGCAAATTGACCGCCATCATTCGCAACACGGTCGTGCTGGTCGGCGGCGTGCTGCTCATTCTGGGAATGGGGATGGCCATCACCAATTACCTGATTGATCAGGAAGTGCCACAGCTCATTTTGGACTGGGTGGGCCGGCGCATTGAAACTCCGCTCGTTTTTCTCATCGTCCTGAACGTCTTTCTGCTGGCGGTCGGGTGTGTGATGGACATCTATACCGCCACCGTGGTCATCGTGCCGTTGCTGGCGCCGCTCGCGGTCCGCTATGGAATCCACCCGGTGCATCTGGCCATCATCTTTTTGGCGAATCTGGCCATCGGCTACAGCACGCCTCCCGTGGGCATGAATCTGTTTATTGCCGCCATGCGGCTCAATCGGCCGCTGATGAAGCTGGCCGCCGCCTCGCTTGCCCTCATGGGGCTGATGCTGATTTGCCTGCTGCTGATCACCTACTGGCCGACATTGAGCCTGGTGCTGGTCAAATAAGACCCCGTTGCAATCGGAGGGGGTGGGTGGGTGGGGGATGCCCCACCCCATATTGAACAATTGTTCACAATCCGTCGCCGTTGACTAGCGCGCCTCTTTTCCCCGCGTCAAAATCGAATCCGGGCCGGCTTCCGGTTGGATTGTAGAGCTGGAATGGTCGCAGACTTTCCAGACTTTCCTGGCGGGAAGGTTTCGTCCCTGAACCATTCCCGACCTACAAAAGCCCATTGCAGACGACCATCTGTAGCCGCTATTGACAGGTTCCAACTTCAACATTTGGCCCAAGATTTATGGGCATAAACGACGCGAATCAAAGCCGTGCGGCACCGACTATTCACAAGTTGCTCACAAAGTTATCGTCGGGTCAAAAATCCCAGCCTATGGGAATAACATCTATATATGGTATGCCGTCCCCCCCATTACTTAACATAATATATATTATGCGACGTAATATAAGGGGGGGCCGGAAAATGCCCGGTTTGGCCGGTTCGGCAAAAAAAAGGCCCGGCTCAACCTTGCGGTTCAGCCGGGCCTTGTGATGTCGCGGTTATTCTTGCGGGATAAACGAATCCTTGCTCACGCCGCACACCGGGCAAACCCACGAGTCCGGAATGTCCTCGAACTTGGTGCCGGGCGCCACGCCGCCATCGGGATCGCCGATTTCGGGATCATAGACATAACCACAAACCGTACATAGATATTTCATGATGACCTCCTGATGTTTTGTTTTAGAGTAGCTTTTCGCGTTGTTGTTGGCCACGCAGTTGAGCCAGTAGTCCTTTGATTTCCTGTGCCTGTTCCTTGCTGCAAACCAGCGTCACGCCGTCGGCCTGCACCACGACCAGATTTTCCACCCCGACCAAGGCCGTCAAGTGGCCTTCCTTGCTGACCACGATATTGCCCTTGCTCTGCCATGTTTCCACATCGCCCAGCGTGGCATTCCCCCCGGCATCCTGGGGCAAATGAGCTTCCAGCGCCGGCCATGAGCCCACGTCATCCCAGGCAAACGTCCCCTTGCAGACCACAATGTTCTGCGCCTTCTCCATCACTGCGTAATCAATCGAGATTTTGGGCAGCGTCGGGAAGGTTTCGGCGAGCTGTTGTTGGAATATGTGATTTTCGGTGCATAAAGCCCAGCGCTCGGTGGCGGCAGCCAACTGCGGCTGAAATTCATGCAGCGCGCGCATGATGCTGGCCACGGACCAGGCAAACATTCCGGAGTTCCACGCATAACGCCTGGAGGCCAGATAACCTTGCGCGGTTTCAACGTCGGGTTTTTCGACAAAACGCCGCGCCTTGAAAAAGGATATATCGCCGGCCTGTTTCCAGAGTTCGCCCGCTTCAATGTAGCCATAGGCGTTGCTGGGTTCGCTGGGCTCAATGCCGATGGTCAGCAAAATGTCGTTTTGGGCGCACAGTTCAAGCCCCTGCCGCAAGGTTTCGCGGAACACCGGCAAATCGCCAATGATGTGGTCGGCAGTCAGCACGCAAAACACGGCATTGGGATCACGCCGTTTAATCCATGCCGCGCCAGCGGCGATTGCCGCTGCGGTATCGCGCCCCACCGGCTCGCCCAAAATGGCGACCGGACTCCCCTCCCCCAGCAGATCGCGAATGGGTGCCACCAGTGATTGGTTGGTGACAATCAACACCCGTTCCGGCGGCACGATTCCCGCCAACCGTTCCACTGCTTGGATGATCAACGGCTTGCCGCCGGCCAAGGCCAAAAGCTGTTTGGGGCGTTGCGCGGTGCTCAGCGGCCAAAAACGCTCGCCTTTGCCCCCGGCCATGATGACGGCATACGCGGTGTTTTCGACAGCCATGCTCAATCTCGGTTCCCGACTTGGTCCGGTTCGCGCGTCATGCCTAGAACTGCACCGGTTGCATCCATTCCGGCACATCGCCATCGGTGATGGCCTGCTGCAACTCGGCTGCGGCTTCCCGCCGTGCTTCAGCCGCAGCCGCTTGGCGGTCCTTGGCTTGCGCCTTGGCCGCCGCCTTTGCCTGAGCCTTGGCTTCGCGCTCGGCCAGCCACGCCGCTTTACGGGCGGCAGCCTCTTGCTTGCGGATTTCCACATCCGTCAGCTCATCGTCCGGGCGCATGGGGGGGACGTCGAGAGCAGGCTCGGCCTGTTCGGTTTCCGCCGCAACTTGAGTGACCGTGCTGGGGCTTTCAATTGTGCCCCGCTTGATTTCCTGCCGTGTCTTGGCGGCCTGTTTTTCCAGGTCGCGGGCTTCCTGTTCAAGGCGGGCCAACTCGGCAGCGGCGGCTTGACGCGCGGCATCTTCCAGCGCCACCCGCTCCGCAGCCTCTTCAGCCTGTTGACGTTCGTACTCCGTCACTTCCTGGGCGATGGCGATATCTTCCGCCTGGCGCGCGCGGATCGCCTCATTGGCGGCATCCAGCGCGGCGCGATCAGCATCCGCCTGCGCGGCCAATTCAGCTTGCCGTTGGGCCAGCGCGGCTTCCTTTTCGGCCTCTAGCGCGCGAATCGCCTCTTCGGCGGCGGCCTTGCGTGCGGCCATTTCCGCCAGACGTTTTTCGGTTTCCGCGCGCTGCATCGCGGCCGCTTCCGCCCGCTTGGCCAGCGCCTCGGATTCCAGCATGGCTTGTTCCGCTTGCCCTTGTTCCTGGGCGACGCGTGCGGCTTCTTCCTTTTGCTGACGCAGGGCTTCCGCCGCCGCCTGCTTGGCCTCCTGCTGGGCCTTCCATTCGGCGGCCTTGATCGCGGCCGCTTCTTCACGGGCGCGTTGTTCCTCGGCCCGCTGCCGCGCCCGCTCCGCTAGCAGCGCTTCCTTCTCGGCCTTGGCTTCAGCGGCGGCCAGACGCTGGGCTTCTTGGCGCGCTTCCGCAGCCACCTTGGCTTCCGCCTCGGCCACCCGCTTGGCTGCCAACCGCGCTTCGCGTTCCGCCGCCTTCTTGGCCAACACTTCGTCGCGCGCCTGTTTGGCCGCAGCCGCCTTGGCTTCTTCGG
>CAZNGD010000061.1:0-9998 GCA_964572295.1 uncultured Verrucomicrobiota bacterium | reverse complement strand
CCGGCTTGGCCAAGGAAGGCGGCCTCGGCGGCCTGGCCTACATCCGGGTGCAGGACGACGGCACCTGGAAATCGCCCATCGTGAAGTTCTTTACGGAAGCCGAGAAAACCAGCCTGCAACTGCTGCTGGATATTCAGCCCGGCGACCTGATTTTGTTCGGCGCGGATCAGGCGGCCAAAGTGCTGCCCGTGCTGGGCCGGATTCGTTTGTTGGCGGCGGCGTGGGCCAAGATCATTCCCGACAACGTCTTCAAGTTCACGTGGGTGACGGACTTCCCGCTGTTCGAGCGCAACGAGGACGGCCGCCTGGTCAGCGTGCACCATCCGTTCACCTCGCCCATGCCCGAAGATATTCCGCTGCTCGACACCGACCCCGAAAAGGTCCGCGCCCAAGCCTACGACATTGTCCTCAACGGCACCGAACTGGGCGGGGGCAGCATCCGGATTCACGATCCGGCATTCCAGGCGCGGATGTTCCAGCTTCTGGGATTGCCCGAAGCCGAAATCCAGAGCCGCTTCAGCCATCTGATCCGCGCGCTGGAATACGGCGCGCCGCCGCACGGCGGCCTGGCCATCGGCGCCGACCGGTTGGTCATGCTGCTGGCGGGACGGCACAGCATCCGCGATGTCATTGCCTTCCCCAAAACGCAAAAAGCCATGGACCTGATGATGAACGCGCCCGCGCCCGTGGATGACAAGCAACTGCGCGACATCCACATCAAGCTGGCGGCCGTATCCAAAGCGGAGACTTGAACGCCGCCGGCCAGCTTGTCTTCAGCGCCATTCGTTTTGCCTACGAATCGGCCGCGTGGACGCTGACCGTGCCGAATCTTGCGCTGGGCGGCGAGCCCTTGTGCGCCATCATTGGCCCCAACGGTTCGGGCAAAAGCACCCTGCTCAAAGTCGCCGCCGGATTGTTGTCGCCGCCTGCAGGTGAAGTCCGTTGGCAGGGCCGGCGCGTGGCCGATTACTCGCGCCGCCAACTGGCGCAACAGTTGGGCTACCTGCCGCAGGAATGCCCCGTATTGTTCGACTACACCGTGGAGCAGGTCGTGGCCATGGGCCGTCATGCCCACGGCGGCGTGCTGGAGCTGACCACGCCCGCCGACCGCGCCGCCGTGGAGCGGGCGCTGGCGGATGGGCAACTGACCGACTATCGCCAGCGGCGGCTTTCGCAGTTATCGGGCGGCGAACGTCGCCGCGCGTGGTTGGCCGCCGCCTTGGCCCAGGAACCGGCGATCCTCCTGTTGGACGAACCCACCCAGGCGTTGGATGTGCATCAGGCTGCCGCCATGATGGAGATTCTGGCCAAACGCGCCGCAACGGGTTTGCGCGTGGTGGCCGTGTTGCACGACCTCAATCTGGCGGCGCTGTTTTGTCCGCGGCTGGTGCTGCTGGCGGGCGGCGCAGTCGTGGCCGATGGCACCCCGGCCGATTTGCTGATCCCCGAACGGCTCCGCGCGGTCTATGGCAACAAGCTGGACGTTTTGCCGCATCCGCGCTCCGGGCAGCCGCTCGTATTGGCGGTGACCTCATGAAAATCAACCGACTCATTGGGTTGGGCGGGCTGGCGCTGTTGTGTCTTGTTCTGCTGCCGTGGGTGGGCGCGGAACGCCTGAGCCTGCGCGGCGTGCTGCGGTGGGGTGAAGGGTGGAGCGCGGACCAGATCATATTTTTCCAACTCCGGCTGCCGCGCGTGGTGTTGGGGGTGCTGGCGGGCGGCGCATTGGCCATGAGCGGCGCCACGCTGCAAGTGCTCTTTCGCAACCCGCTGGCGGAACCCTGGACCTTGGGCGTAGCCGGCGGCGCAAGCTTGGGCGCATTCATCGCCCGTATTTTCCCGTCATGCGGCTGGGCATGGGGGCCGCTGCATTCCGCGCAATTGTTCGCCCTGCTCGGCGCGGCCGGGGCGCTGCTGCTGGTGGGGAGCGTGGCGCGGCGCGCGGGCGGCACCGGCACGCAAACCCTCCTGTTGGCGGGGATCACGCTGAGCGTGGTTTGCGGCGGGGCCATTTTGATGATTAGCGGTTTTGTGTCGCCGTGGAAACTGGCGGAGTTCAACCGGTGGCTGCTGGGCGGACTGGATGCCGTCAGTTGGGGCGATGTGACCGCGCTGTTGCTGCTGATCGTGCCAGCCGCCGCGATTCTTCTGGCGCTGGCCCGGCACTATAATCCGTTGGCATTGGGCGCAGACATGGCCATGGGGCAGGGGGTGGATGTGGCCACCGTGCGCCGCTGGACAACCGTTGGCGCCGGCGTGGCCGCCGCCGCCGTCGCCGCCGTGGCCGGGCCGATTGGATTCATCGGCTTGCTCGCGCCCCATGCCGTGCGCCGGTTGGTCGGCCCCGATATGCGCCGCGTGGTTCCCGCGTCTTTTCTGCTGGGCGGGAGCCTGCTGGCCGCCTGCGATGCCTGCGGCCGCTGGGCGGCCGCGCCGCTGGAAATGCCGGTGGGCGCGCTAACGGCCGTCCTGGGCGGCCCGGTTTTTCTCTGGCTGCTGGCCCGCCGGTGATGGCCAAAAACGCTTGTGTGCGCGGCGGCGCACTGGCATCCTCCGGGGCATGAACCCTTTTGAGCATTTTGTTCTGACCCGGTTCAACGCGCCACACAAAACGGCAACGCCCCCGGCTGCCGCCGCGCCAAGCAACGACTGGCTGGCGCACCGCTTTGACCTCTTCGAGCGGGTTTGTCTGCCTTCCATGCAGCGGCAGTTGGAAGGCGCATTTCAGTGGCTGGTCTTCATGGATTGGGCCACGCCGGTTGCCTGCAAAGAACGGATGGCGGCCCTGACGGTGCGCCACGAGTTTTTGCGCCCGGTCTTTTGTTCGCACTTCGATGAAGCCACGGCGTTGGCGGAGATTCGCCGTCGCGAAACCGCCGGGCGCAACCGCGTGACCACGCAATTGCCCTGCGCGGCCGCGCTCCATCCCCGGCTGGTGGCGCAAGTGCATGAGGTGGTGCGGCAGGCGAGCGCCGCGCATGATTTGTCGCGCGGCTTTGCCATCAGCTTCCCGGTGGGTTGCGCGGAACGCAAGGGCGACTTCTATATCCGCCGCGAACGGGCCAATCCGTTCATCAGTTTTGTATCCGCGCCGGAGACGGAGCGCACGGTGTTGGCCGGTCCGGCGAATGTGCCGGTGGTCACCCGTTGGCAGCGGCCCTTGTGGTGCGAAGTGCTGACGGATGATCCCGCCGCCGCCCCGCCGCGCGGCATCTATTGGCCCACGGGTGGCCGCAGTGAATTTGCGCCCGGCGTCATCAACGGCTTTCGGCGCGCCGCACTCTGGCAGAGCGCGGAAGTGGTGCGCAGCGCCTGCCGCTACTGGTTCGGGCGTTGACCCATTCTACGGCACCGCCGCCCTTTCAGTCTGAAAATGACGATGAATAAGCCGAGCTGGGGCTCGGCGCACCCGGCTGGGAACGCCGCGCCCCAGCGCGGCTCTTTATCCCGGTTGGATTGTAGGGCAGGAACGGTCGCAGACCTTCCAGCCGTTTTCCCGGCGGGAAGGTCTCGTTCCTCAACCATTCCCGCCCTACAAAAGCTTTACGGCACGGGCATCAGCACATCCGCAGGCAGCCAGCCGCGCGTGGGATCCAAGCGCACTTCCACCCACGCGCCGCGCCGCGACACCTGCCGCAGCACCGCGCCTTCCGGCACCGCCACCAGGGGCGTCGCCGTGTCCAGCGGACTCGCCAAAATCTTTTGATCGGGCACCATCACGACGCATTCCGGGGTGACCTGCAAATCATGATGCGCCCACAACCCGGCGCCCGCCACCGCCAGCGCCACGGCCAGCGCCGCGCATGCCGGACGGCTGAGGAATCGCCAGCGCGGCCAGACAATCCACGCCGCGCCCGCCACGAACAACAGCCAGAAGCTCACCAGCGCGCAACCGCGCCACTCGGCGCGACTCCCGGCCAGCAGCAGCGCCACCGGATGCGCGCGCACGGGCAGGGTAATGCCCGCCGATTGCGCGGCAAAACCCAGATTGGCGCGGATGTCGGGATCGCGCGGCTGCAGCCGCTGCGCCCACCGGTACGCCACAATCGCCGGCCCGAGATGCCCGCTGCGATAATGAGCATTGCCCAGGTTATACAGCACGGCCGGCAAGGCTTGCCCTTCATCCACCAACGCCTGCCACCCGGCGCTGGCCTCGGCGAGGCGATTCTCGTCGTAGGCCCGCGCGGCCTCGGCAAATTGCCTTTCATAGTGCCGCGTGTCGTCGCCGTTCGCGGCGCGCGCGGGCGGATTCAGCGCCAGCAAAATCAGCGCGGCGGCGATGCGCCACCACCATGATGTTCCAGAAAGGACGCGCGGGTTCATAGCCGGAGCCTCTCTGCCCGCCGCAGCAGGCCGGACACTGCGGCAATCCATTCACTCAATTCCGCGCGGCTCATGGTCGCGGCGGAGGCATAGCGCACGTGATCGGATTGATTGAAAAACTCCCGCCATTGGGCCTGGTCGTTGACCGCCGCGCCTGCCGCCGCCAACTTGGCCAGCATCAGGGGCGCATCCACCGCCCCCGGCGGCAGGTTGAGACGGTGCCCAAAATAATCCGCCGCCGCCGCCGCCAACGCGCCAAAAACCGCAGCGGGAGCCCCGCTGGTTCGCAGGGCGGCTTCCGCCTGGCGCAACTTGGCGCGGGCGCTGCGCGGCGCTTTTTGGCGCCGCGCCAGCGCGATATCCGTTGCCAGCCGGTTGCGCCGCCGCGTGGCGAAATAGAGCCCGGCCAGCGCCAGCGGCGCGGCGGCGTGCAGCCCCAGCCATGCCGGGCGGCTGATCCCGCGCGCGTCGGTCCGCCGCCAGCGGGCGGGGGCGGGCTTCAGATAAATGATGTCCGTGCCCAGCACGAGCGTGTTGCCGCTGCCATTGGCGGTTCCGGGAACTTGCAGCAGCAGGGCATTGGCGCCGGTTTCGGAGGGTTGCACCGTCAGCGGGAACGGCCCGGCCGATTGCGCGCGATACTCCGCCGCCACCGGATCAAAATAGCTGAAGCGCAACGCGGGAAGTTCAGTCAGCGTCTCCGTGCGGGGAATCACCACCTGCTCAAAAGTTTTGCTGCCGTTTTCGGCGGCGGGGGCGGGGGTGTCGCCGACTTGCCGCGCCTCGTAGGCCTTGAATGAATCCGTTTCCTGATAGGAGGGGGGGAGGGTGGCCGCGATGTTGCCCGCGCCTTCCACGCGCAGGGTCACGGTAATCGGCTGGCCCACGTGCAACTCGCGCGGGCGCACATCCACCGTGAAGTTGTATTGGCCCACGGCGCCGGAAAAATCGGCCGGGCGGGCGGCGGTGGGAAGCGCCCGCACCACGAGATCGGCGGGCGGCGGCGTCACCGCAACCGGCGTGGCCGTGGCCCCGCCAAACGGATCGAAGAATCCGCCAAACGGGTCTTGGCGGCGGCGGTCCGGCGGATTGATCACGCCCACGCGCAACGCGGGTTGCAGGTGGAATGTGCCGGATGTCAGCGCCCGCGCGCGCGCCCGGAACCGGCGCAGCGTATAGATTTGCCCTGCGACCTCTTCGCGGGTCATGGGCAGCTCGTCAAAGTTGCTCAACACAAAGCCGGATTCCGGCAAGCCGCCGAGCAGGCTGACATCACGGGTCAGCTCGACACCCGGCAGGCTGTAGATGGCCAGCACCACATCAAACATCTGGTGAATGAAGGGGGCGGTGGCCGGCAGATTCAGGCGCGCAAAAATCATGTCCTGCGGCGCCGCGTTGTCGCCGTCCGCGCGGCCGCGCACTTCGATGGTCACCGCCGGAATATCAATCTGTTCGCCGTTGAACTCCAGATGATAGGGGCCGATGGTGTGCGCGCCCGCTTTTTGCGCGAACAGGTTATAGGTCAGCGAAACGCGCGAGCCGCCGCTGCCGAATTGCATTTGCTGGCCGGTGCCGGTGATTTGCAGGCCGGGGATGGGCGGAAAGTCCACGTTGGGCGCGGAGCGCACGCCATGAAACGTGAGCGTGGCCTGGGCGCTTTCGCCCAGATTGAGCAATCGGGGCTGGACATCAAACGTCACCTGCGTTGCGCCTGCGGGCAGCGCCAGCGCGAGCAGCCAACCCGCCCACCAGCCGCGCGCCCGACGGCTGGCCGGGGCGCGGGCGGGAGGGTTGTGGATGGTCGTTTGCTGCTTCATGAATCGGGGCGGCAGTTTAGTGCAAACCGCCAAGGCCGCCAACCCTTTCCTGTCGCGCGTGGAGAAGCCTCACCAATCCTTTTCCACCGGTTCGGGGCGGCCAAGGAAAGGATGCAACTGGTCGCGCTGCTGCTGCTCTTGCGCTTTCATGGCATCAAGGAGCATGGCCGCCTCTTCGGGGGTCATGGTGTCGGCCGATTTTTCCGCGGCTGCCGGTTCGGGTTGGTCCTCTGCGGCGGCCTCTGCCTGATCGGGCGCGGCTTGCGGTTGATCTTGTTGCTGGTCCTTTTGGTCCTCCGGTTGGGGTTGTTGCGAATCGTCCTGCGGATTGGGCTGGTCGGGCGGCTGCGGCTGGTCCTGCTGGTCTTGCTGATCCTGTTTATCCTGCTGGTTTTGCTGTTGCTGCTGTTGTTGTTGCTGTTGCAATTCCTGTTGCTTCAGCACGGCCAGTTCGTAGTTGGCCTTGGCATCCAGGTCGCGCGGATTAAGCGCCATGGCGCTGGCAAACATTTGGATGGCCTCGCCGATCGTGGCGGATGCCGTCGCCAGTTCCTGCGTGGAGCGGGCGGCCAGCGCCGGGGCATTGTCTGCTGCGGTGGCCTGATGAAACAGGGCGTTGCCGCGGTTATAGAACGCGCGCGCCTGCAAATCGAGGTCGGCGCCGGACGCCGCCCGCGCGAAGGCATCCGCCGCGCCCTTGAAATCGCCCGCGCCGTACGCCGCCAGCGCGGCATTATAGAACGCCGCCGCCGGGTCGAGCTTCGCGGTTGGCGCGGCATCGGCCGCCGCCAAAAAATGACTGTGGGCCACGGGGAAGTTGGTGTTGTGGAACGCCTGCGCGCCAGCGGCAAACGCCGCGCGCGCGTCCGGCGTTTCGGCCAACGCCGCCGGGGCCAGCGCCAACGCCAGCAACGCCAATCCGCCACCGCTGAGGATGCGCCGCCGGTTCATGCGATCCTCCCGTTGAGGTGGCGGCGGTCGCTCAACAAAACTTCCCAGCCCAGCAGCAGCAAGGCGATGGCCAGCGGCCAGACGAACCGCTCTTCGTACACCTTGGCGGTGCGGGTGTCCTGCTCGGCGCGTTTCAGCTTGGTGATGCTTTCGTGAAAAACCCGTTCCAAACCGGTATCGCCCGGCGCGGAGCGCACGTAGGTGCCGCCCGTGCCCAGCGCGAGTTTTTGCAGCACATCCTCCTGCAGCGTGGTTTGCACGATTTGCCCTTGCCGGTCCTTGAAGTAGCCGCCTTGCTGGTCGCCCGCGGGCACCATCTCGCCCGCCAGCGTGCCGATGCCGATGGTATAGACCCGGATCTCCTTGGCCTTCAATTCCGGCAGGAGGGCGAGCGGATCGCCTTCGTGGTCCTCGCCATCGGTGATGAGCAGGATGACGCGGTCGGCGACGCCATCAGCCGGAAACGCGCTGCTGGCGGTTTGCAGCGCCTGCGCAATGGCGGTGCCGCCGCGCGGAATGATGCCCGCATACAGGTCGTCGAGCGTCATGGTGAACGCGGCGTAGTCCACGGTCAGCGGGCATTGCACCACGGACGATCCGGCAAACGGCACGAGGCCGACGCGGTCGCCCCGGAGGTTACGCAGCAAATCGCGCACGCCCCACTTGGCCTGTTGCAGGCGCGACGGCTTGATGTCGGCCGCCAGCATCGAGCGCGACGTATCCAGCACCACCATCAGGTCCAAGCCTTCGCGCCGGACATCCTCCCAATGGAAGCCCCATTGCGGCCGCGCCAGCGCGACGATCAACAACGCCAGCGCCGCCACCCGCAGCGCCAGCCGCGCCCGCGCGCGGTCGGGGTTCCACGTCGGCGCGAGGACGGGCAGCGATTCGGCCGCCACCAGGCGGGTGATGGCGCGCCGCCGCCGTTTCAGCAACAGCAGCAGCAGCGCCGCCGCAGGCGCCAGCAGGAGCAGCGCGTAGAGCATCCCGGCCTGGCCCCACTTCAACATGGCAACCCTCCGAGGCGCGTATATCCCAGCAGCGTTTCCAGCGTGAGCGCCAGCAGGCCCAGCAGCAGGAACGGCTGAAACTTTTCCTCGTGGCGCGTGTACTGATTCAGCTCGATCCTGGTTTTCTCCATCTGGTCAATGGCCTGATAGGTTTCCTCCAGACTCTTGAGGTCCGTGGCGCGGAAATAGCGCGCGTGGGTGATCTCGGCAATCTTCTGGAGCGCGGCCTCGTCAATCTCGTTGCCGGCCTGCATGAAGCCGAAAATGCCCTGGCCGCGCGGCCGGTCCGCGCCCGCCCCGATGGTGTACACCTTGATGCCCAGCGCCGCCGCCGCCTGCGCGGCATCCGGCGGCGTCATGCGCCCGGCGTTGTTGATGCCGTCGGTCAGCAGAATCACCAGCTTGCTTTTCGCCTGCGAATCGCGCAGGCGGTTGACGCCGGACGCGATGGCATCGCCGATGGCGGTGGCATCCTCCAGCATGCCGGTTTGGAGGCGGTCCAATTGCAGCAGCAGCCAGGCGTGGTCGGTGGTCAGCGGCGCGATGGTGTAGGGCATGGCGGCAAACGCCACGATTCCCATGCGGTCATCCGGCCGCGCCTTGATGAACTGGCTCAGCACGGACTTGGCGGCATCGAGCCGGTCCATCCGTTTGAGCGGCGTGGCGAAGTCATCCGCCCGCATGGAGGTGGAGGTGTCCACCACCAGCACAATATCCACGCCCTCGGTATCCACCCGCGATTCGGTCAGCCCCTTTTGCGGGCGCGCCGCCGCCGCGATCAGCAGCAGCAGCCCCGCCGTCAGCAGCAGCGGCGGCAGCCCGCGCAGCGCCAGCCAGGGGGAGCGCGGCAGCTCGCGCAGCGCGGCCACGTCGGAGAACGTCAGCGGCGCGCGCCGCCGCCGCGCATAACGCAGCGCGACGGCCACGGGCACCAGCAGCGCCAGCCACCACATCGCCGGATGGTGCCAATGGATCATGGCGCGCCTCCGGCCGCCGCCGCCGCGGGTTCGGCGGCGGGGATGGTTTCGTGAACCAGCCGCGCGGCGGAATCGAGCGCGGCGTGCATCGCGGCTTCATCCGGCGCGTGCCGCGCAAACTTGACCAGATCGCTTTGCGTCAGAAAGTCGGCCACCCGCTCGCGCTGGTCGGCGGTCAGTTGGCGGGCCGCCGCCGCCTCGCGGATAAACTCCTCCGTGGTGCGTTCCGGCGCGCGCAGGCCAAAGCGGCCTTCCAGATAATGCCGCACAATGGCGGAAAGCTCCACATAGAACGGCGCAAACCGCCGCGTGGCGATCCAGTCCTTGGCGCGCAGCGCGGCCAGCGCCGCCAGGGCGACTTCGTGCGGCGGGGTGGGCGGCGGAAAATGCAGGAACGTGCGCGGCGTACGCAACAACGCACGCAATGCCCAGCCGGCCGCCAGCAGCGCGGCCAGCGCCAAGCCCAGCCCCCACAGCCAGCGGCCGCGCGGCGCCGGCCAGCGGGCCAACAGACTTTTCGCGGGGCGGATGTGCTCCTCGCCGGGTTGCAGCGCGCTGACGACCTCCAACGCCACGAACGGATACGCATTGGTCCAGTGCAGCCCCGTCGGCAACGACACCACAATCGCCGCGCCTTCGCCGATGATGTGGTTGGTGATGGTGAGCGACGTCAGTTCCAGCGTTTGCTCGGTGCGCAACAGGCCATTGGGCTGCTCCGTGGTCCGGACCTGCGCGTCGCGGATCATGATGTCCTGCCCGCGCGCCGGATTCGGAAACGTGATGGCCGTGCCGGGCCGGTGCACCACATCAAGGCGCAGCGTGACGATGTCGCCAATATGAATCGTGTTGGTGGATAGCGTGGCGGACACCGCCGCATCCTGGCCCGGCGGCAGCGTGGCGGGCGGCGGCGGGGCGGGGCG
>CAZNGD010000060.1:0-10003 GCA_964572295.1 uncultured Verrucomicrobiota bacterium | reverse complement strand
ATCTCGAAAACAGGTCAACGGATCGCCCAATCATCCTGCCTTCGGTGTCATAGTCATTTGAGGCAACACGGATTCTTGTCGCCGGGCGTTGATTAATATTTTTTGTGCCACATAAGCCATTGGATTGGGCAACCGGATGACCGTTCCACTTAAACATTCAAACTCAGGCACGCGCCCAAGGTCTAATTCCCATGTGCCGTGCTCCAGGATGTCCAAATAGCGGAGCGGCTGTGCCAGCAATCCCTCCTGTACGGGGTGCGATGTAATTTCTTTCGGCTCCCTTCCGCCGGGAATGCCAGATCGCTTACACAGGAATTCTATCTCTGCCGGAAAATCAGAGTTGCGCAACCGATATTTTACAGCCGGTCGTTCGACGGCTCCAATGACTTCTTCCACAAAACCCGCCTGCTTCATGAGAAGGGCGATGGGCAACCGGCCCCTTTCTGAAAGGCGCACTGGCGTCATCCAATCCGTATCCATTGTGCCTAAATAGGGGACGCGGATGGTGGTGGAGGCATTTGGGTGATAACGGTAAAGCGCATTGGCGCATCCGCCGATGCAAATCAAATCGCCAAGGTACGGCCTCAGTGCCTCGACAGCCTTCATAAAAAAGGTATCGAAGCGGGGGTTCCCAAACATCAGAACCTCCTCACAAAGTGCGGTGCAAGAACCCGCTCGTAGATGTAGTCCGCCTGCTCCAATCCCCGCGCATACGAGAATCGAACGTCGAAGTAACACTGCAGGACATCCGAAACGGGAACCCCATCCGCATTTACAGAGCAATTGAAAATGGCTTCGTCCCCCGGCACGGATATCAGACGAAGTGGCGGTGCATCGGATTCATGAACGACCAGATCCAGTTCTTGCAATATCATCGCCATAGAACCATTCACATAGAGGTGGGCTGATCGTACATTGGAGCGCCCCAGCGACAGCAGGTGGCAGGCCAAGTGTCCCCCAAGCACGAGAGATGCCCGGCCGGGATGGTTCTTCACGTAAGCTTGTATTTTGTTCAACAGCGTTGCTTCGGAATTATCGCCATAGAGCGATTGAACCCCAATTTCCCTGCTACGGCCGTGTTTTAGAGCATAGCCCCAGTCTTCAATCAGCTCGCGATGTCGCTGGACATGAAAGCCGTTGCCGGATCGTTTAATAAACCCTTCCCGTTCCGCCCGGCTGATGAAAGAAGAAACAACCGATTGTGACACGCCGGATTTCATCGCAAGCGCATTAATGCTCGACGGAACACTTGCCGGCCCCCCCCAATATCCGGCGTCTAGTCCCGGAAGCAGCAGCAGCTTGAAAAGCCATTGGTGTTTGGGAGTGAAAAGGCTGCCCCTGTTGACATCGCGCATTTCAATGTGGGCATCCTTGAACGGGGGAACTTGCATTTCTTCATCGCGTCCGTTTAATCGCAACATAGCGAAGCCATCATGCGACAAAACAAGCCAGTCAAGATTGGGCAAGTACTCGGCCGAATACCGGATCAGATTCTCGACAGCCTTACGACCCCTTCGCTGGAGAAGGAAGGCCAGAAATAGGCGATCGCTAGAATGGCGTCCCTTCTTCCGCTCGTGTTGGAATCGAAGAATGGCATCACCGATGGCGGGGCAAAAATCCGATTGGCGGTAAAACCGGAACTCCTTATACTCGATTTTGAGTTCCTCAGAGCCACAACGCATCATGCCTGCAGGGAAATCTTGGTTCCAATCATCAGGGGACGACAACGAAACGCCCCCCCGATCACGAAGGATTTCAGAGACCTGTTCAATTAGATATCGTTGACTCGCCTTCATCAATTTCTCGATATGCTTCTGTATGATCGGTGACCACCGATATATCTGTGCGCAAATATATCGGCTTTGGGGCTAATGTCAACCCAATTTCCGGCAGATATTCCAAAATAGGCGGGAAAAGATAGGAGCCTGTCCGCCTGCGGCGGAACGGCTCGCCGAGCCGTCCGATTCTGACACAAACTATTCGACACTGGAGCACCGACGCCCACGTCGGTGTGGATTTTGGGGTTCTGTTTTCTCTCGCCAAGCCGCAGAGAGCGTGGAGACAGCGTGTTGCGACGCAGGTGACAGATTTCTGGCGAAAGAATGACGTTTCTTTCGTCCTTTCTGTCGGTTTCGTCCGGTTTTGGGAGACATTGGTGTTCATTCGTGGTCATTTTTTGTTTTTGGAGGGGCGAGTTCTACCTCGTCCACCGCCTTTTGGTCGTTCTCTGCGAACATTGCGCCCATGCGAGAGCCCAACTTGACCGGCTTCTCTCGCCAAACCGCAGAGAATGCAGAGTTTTCCACGGCATCATCCAGTTCAGGCAACGAGCGTTTTATCCCTCACCGAAATATCCTCTCCGCATCGTGTACTACCAGGAAATACGACTGCCAAGCCAACTGAGACCTTAGAAAACAACTAGAAAACAACAATAAAAAGATGGTTCCTCGCTGTTTCCAGTGGCTGGAAAACCCCGCCTTGGGCGGGGGAATGGCTGCTGACACAGCCAAACACGGCGTCAAAGGCGCACGAAGATGGATGCATCAAACACGCCATGAATGGATAACGCAATGCCATGCAGTCAATGTCAGCCTTCAAAGCCCGCTTCATACGCTTGCCCCGGTCATTCTCATGACCGTTTCGTCAAGCGTCAGCCACTGGAAATAGCGAAGAACCAATGAATCTTCTGTCGTATGCGGCAACCCCGCCCAGCTTCGCTGGTGTTCATCCACAGCCAGTGTAATCTGGTCGGCGTGGTCGTAAATCAAAGGTATTGAATGATAGGCGTACTGGTAGTCGTAGGCAATCAGCATCCCGACTTTGATGAGCGCGGAGTCCATGGCGTCAATGCCTCCAACCGTGGATTTGCCGGATGACTTTTGCCGGGTTGCCGGCGCAAATGCTGTGGGGCGGAATGGAGCTGGCGACCACTGCGCCTGCGGCTACGATGGAGTCGTGGCCGATGGTGACGCCCTTTAAAATCAGGGCGCGAGCTCCGATCCAGACCCGATCTTCGATGGTGACAGGAAGTCGGTTGGGCAGGGGGTGGCCGTCCTCACCCACGATGGTGTGCATATCGGAGTCGAGGATTTCGACATCCCAGGAGATGGCGCAGTGCATGCCGATCGAAATGGATGTTTGGCAGTTGATGTGGGTTCGGTCGCCGATGATGGTGTGGGCGCCGATTTGCAGGGAGGCCGGATCGTCCGGACTTTGTCCGATCACGCCGATTCCGACATGATGTCCGAATTTGACCCCGTTGCCCAGCTCGATTTGGGCAAACCGCTTGCGGATCTTTAGATTGGAACCAGCGAACACAGGCCCCTGGTGGCTGAATTTGGCTGCATGGCGCATCGCGCGAAACCAATTGAGTCCAGACGCACACTGCTGCATCCACGACGAGTGCCGCAGTGCGGAGAGAACGGATGTTGGGGAAGCGGTCATTGGTGCGAAAGTCTATAAGCAGGGCAGATGACGGGTCAAGGCCGAAGGGGAAGGGGGGGGCAAGTCAGGCCCAGGAGCGGAGGCGGTAGTAGAGGAGGGCGGTGGCTTCGCGCAGGGAGTCGAGGGTGTAGCGCAGGTTGCTCCATAGTTGATAGCGCAAGTGGAGGGCGGAGCCGAGGTCGGGGACGGCGGCGTGAACCAAGGGGGCGGTGGCGGGGGTGTCGAGGTCGCGGGCGCGCCAGGGGATCGGGTCTTCGAGGGATAAGGGGAAGGCGGGGAGGGCGCCGAGGGTGACGTCGAGTTGGGCGGTGGCAAATGCTTGGCGCATGGCGGCGACGGTGCGGCGGATGTGTTCGGGGCTGCTGACGATGAGCACATGGCGTTGGTCCGGGTGGTCGCGGAGATAGTCGGCCAGCCGGATGGCTTGCTCGCGGGTATTACGGCCATTGGGCAGAATGTGCAGGCGGGCGGGTTCCACGCCGCGCAGGCGCAGTTCATCCAAATAGGCCTGTGAGGCGGGGGATTTGGCGGCATCCAGCGGCATGGCGATGAGGATATCGGCGGCGGGAAATTGATGGGCGGCTTCGGCGGCGTAGTAGGTGCGCATGAGGCCGGAGTCGCCGGGGATGCCGCTGCCGCCCATGACGAGGATGAGGGCGGGGGTGCCGGCGCTGAGGCCGGGGGCGCGGGAGAGGTGTTTGTAGGCGCGCCAGGGCAGGTCGGTGAATTCGACGGCGGCCACGAGCAGCGCGGTGAGTCCGGCGAGAAGCACGAGGATGTGCAGGGCGCGGCGAAGGGGTCGTAAGGAGATGGTCATGCGAGTATGTTTCCCCAAAACATGGGCCAAGGGAAGATCATTTATGCGTGATGCGTTTTGGGGGGGCGACGGCATTTCGGGGATAGCATAAATGGTGGAGTGTATTATGATGGGGCGATGAAAAGATGGGTGCGAATGTTGGTGTCGGTGGGAGTGTCCGCCGGGATTGTGATGTTGGTGTTGCATACCGCAGGCACGTCGGCGGGGGAAGTTCTGCTGGCGGTGGCGAATCTGGGGCTGGTGACGTGGGGGCTTTATCTGGCTGCTCAACTGGGGCAGGGGTGGCTGCGGGCGGTGCGGTATCGTTTGTTGTTGGCGGGGGCGGGGGTGCCGCCGCCGAGCCGCGCGCGTATGTTCGGCGTGGCCTTGGCGCGCAATATGTTCGTGGATATGCTGCCGGCGCGGGCGGGCGAGCTGATGTATTGGGCGTTGTTGAATCGCGGGGAGGGGGTGCGCAACGAGGCGTGTGTGTCGTCCATGACGATCAGCGTGCTGTTTGATTTTGTGGCGTTGGCGATGGTGTTGGCGGGGGTGTTGGTGGCGCCGCTGGCGACGGCGGGGGGGCGTGTCGTCATGGTGTGGAGCATGGCGGGGGTGGTGTTGGTGGTGCTGGTGGGGGCGGTGGCGTTGAGCAAAGGACCGGCGTGGGCGGCAGCGATATTCCGGCGGCTGCCCGCGCGCTGGCAACGGTGGCGTCCGGTGGCCTGGGTGGAGGAGTTCATGGACAAGTTGACGGATTCGATCGGGCAGGTGGGGCGTTCGGGGGTGCTCTGGCGGGCGGCGGGGTTATCGCTGGGGATTCGCGTGGTGAAATATCTCGGCCTGCTGGCGGCATTTATTGGCGTGGCGCGGCTGTTGCGGCCGGCGTTGGCCGGGCTGCCTGTTTGGCAGGTGCTGGTGGGGCTGATTAGCGGGGTGGGGGGGGCTGCGCTGCCGGTGCCTACTTTTTTGAGCATGGGGAGCTATGAGGCGGCGGGCGCGGGCGCACTGCATTTGGCGGGAGTGCCCGCTGCGGATGCGGCGATTGTCCTGCTGGGGACCCATGTGGCGAGTCAAGTGGTGGATTATGCGCTGGGGGGGCTGGGCTTGCTGGGGCTGCTGTGGGGCGGGCGGAAGCGGGTGGCGTGGGCGGCGGGGGTGGCGCTGCTGGTTTTGGTGTTGGCGGCGGGCGGCGCGGTGAAATGGCGCGTCAAGCAGAAGGCGGGCGCGCAGGAAGCGCCGCCAGCGGGCGAGGTATTACCGCTGGAGCCGGCTGCGCGCGAGGCGCTGGCGCGCGTCTGGGGCGGGCGAACCGGATTCATCGTGTGGAGTTCGACGATGTTCGGCAACCATGAGCTGGTGCGGCTGGATTGGCCTTCCGCCCAGATTACGCGGCTGACCCGCAACGAGGTGGTGGACAGCACGCCGAAGCTGGCGCCCAATGGTAAGCAGGTGGTTTTTGCGCGTTCGCGCAAGGAGTGGGTGTCGTGTCGCAATTTGGTGGATTGGGACATCTGGGTTTTGGATTTGACCAGTGGCCGCGAGCACCGCGTGGCGGAGTTCGGCGCGGAGCCGAGTTGGACGGGGGATGGCCGGGCGGTGGTTTTCCAGCGCGGGGGCCAGAGCGTGGTGCAGGTGGACTTGGCGAGCGGCAACGAGACGGTGTGCCTTGCGCCGCAGGAAAAAATAGTGTGGACGGGGCCGGCGATGGACCCGCGCGGTGGGCGGGTGGCGGTGACGGTGCGCGGCCGCCGGCGGAGTACGTCGCTTTTGGGCGTGCCGAATGGCCCGGAAACGCGCGTGGCGGGGGGGTGTCAACTGGCCTTTGTGCCGGGCGGCGATTGGCTGGTGCTGGTGGAGGATGGCGGGCGGCTCAAAAACCGGATCTGTCGGGTGGACCGCGCCGGTCGAAACCTGCAGACGCTGCTGGATATGCCCGGCGACTGGAGCCACGAGTATTTTCCCCGGATCGCCAACGATGGCCAGTTGCTGGTGTTTGGCGCGTCGCGCGGCGATCACGAACACGACACGGCGAACTACGAGATTTTTCTGTGGGCGCTGGGGACACCGCCGGAGCAGGCCGCGCGGGTATCCTTCCATACGGGCAACGACCAATGGCCGGACATTTGGGTGCATCCGGACACCGCGCCATAATGAGGGCGCCGTATTTTTACGGATTTGATTGTCCGCATGGCGCAAACGTGTCAGTATATCGCTGATTATGACCACACAGACGACTAGGATTGTTCCGGAACGGGAGCCGGTCCTGGCCGCGGACCAGCCGTCGCGCATCATGCGAGTGGGCACCATGCTGCTGGATCGCTACGAAGTGCTGGCGGTGCTGGGGTCCAGTCCGTTGGGGGAAGTGTGGCAATGCTTTGACCGCCATGAGTCGCGCCATGTGGCCATCCGGTGGCTGCCGACGGATTTGCAACGTTCCAAAAAACTGTTGAATGCCATCCATGAAGGCATTCGGCGGCTCTCGGACAAGGCGCACGACAACATTGCGGTGATTCGCCGGTTGATGCACGTGGGCGAACAGACCTATGTGGTGGGTGATTATGCGCCGGGGATGGACATTGGCACATGGAGCCGCGGGGGCCCAGATGGCCGGCGCACCCTGACGGAAGCGCTCCCGATTTTGGGGCAGATTGCCGCGGGGCTCGACTTTGTACACCGGCAGCGCGTGGTTCATGGCAACCTCAAGCCGAGCAACGTGTTCCTTGGGCCGGATGGCATCGTGCGCATTACCGATTTTGGGCTGACGCCGCGTGGCCATCTGGTTTTTGTACGCGGCGAAATCAAGCGCACGGGGTCCACCGGCGTTTATTTGGCGCCGGAAATTCGTACGACCGATGATGAGCCCGACACCGGCAGCGATCAATATGCGCTGGCGGTGCTGGCGTGCGAAATCCTCGGCGGGCCGGAACTCAATCCCGCCAAGCTGATCCCCGCCGACTTGCCTGCCACGGCCCGGGCCGCGCTGGCCCGCGCATTGGCCGTGAAGCCCCGCAATCGCCTGGCCTCCTGCGATGACTTTGTGCGCGCGCTGGGCGGCGAGCGAATCACGCGCCGCCGCGGCCGCAGCCCGGCGGAATGGCAGCGCATCAAAAACCGCATCATTCTGTCCATCTCCACGGTGGCCATGGTCGCGGTGCTGGGATTGATTGGCTACATCGCGGTGGAGGTGATGAACCGGCCCAAGCCGGAAGCCACGCCCATCAAATTAGCCGCCCCCGCACCCCTGCCGGCCAAGAAAGCCGCGCCCACCGGCCCCGCCCTTCCGCGGGTGCCCCCGCTGGTCATCACCACCGATATGCCCACGCCCGGCCAGCCTTGGGCCACGCAAACCGGCCAGATCGAATTCGTGTGGGTGCCCGCCTTGAATATGTGGGTGGGGCGCTTTGAAGTGACCAACGACCAGTACAAACTCAAAGACCCCGAACATGACAGCGGCGACTTCCGTGAAATGCCCTTGACGGGGCCACGGCAGCCCGTGGTGCGGATTAACTTTGAAGACTCTTGCGCGTTTGCCGCATGGCTCACCGAGCAGGAGCAGGCGGCCGGCAAACTGCCGGAAGGCTGGCGCTACCGCTTGCCCTCGCGCATGGAAGCCGTGACCTACACCCGTGCCGGAATGGCGGGCGCCTATCCGTGGGGCGATGGCTGGCCCCCCCGGCGCGGCAACTACGCCGATGAAACACTGTCGGCCACGTTCCGCGACTTGCAGTTTGTGACGGAATACACCGACGGTTTTGTGGTGACCGCGCCGGTCGAGGCCAGCGGCGAAAATGCCATGGGGCTGTTTGGCGCCGGGGGCAACGTCTGGGAAACCACCTCCAAAGTTCCCGGTGGCAAGGAGTTTGGCGGTTGGCAAGGCGGAGGGTGGGATGACCACTTGCCCTCGCGAATGGGATGCGAAGTGACCTACGGATTTTTGGGCAACGCGCGGGGAGCCGTCAATGGCCTGCGCTTGGTGTTGGCGCCCATCAGCGGCGAAGCGCCCCCGCCGCCGGCGGCGCAAGCCCCCGCCACACCCGCCGCCGCGCCGACAGCGGGATAATTCAGACTGCGGCCCCCAGCGCCTTTTTGCGCTTGGCCATTCCGGCGCCGCGCGGTAGGCTGAAGTGTGGGCGGAAGCCCTTCGGGAGGATGGCTCATGAAAAAAAACGCAGGCAAAAAGGGTGGAAAACTGAAGTATCGCCGCGAGCTGGCCAAACTGCAGGTGGAGCTGGTGAAGCTGCAGGAATGGATCAAGCAGCAGGGGTTGAAGGTGGTGGTGATTTTCGAAGGCCGCGATGCGGCGGGCAAAGGGGGCGCCATCAAACGGATCACCGAAAGTCTGAATCCGCGCCATTGCCGGGTGGTGGCGCTGGGGGTGCCGACCGATAAAGAAAAATCGCAGTGGTATTTCCAACGGTATGTGGCGCACCTGCCCGCGGCTGGCGAGATGGTCCTGTTCGACCGCAGTTGGTACAACCGCGCCGGGGTGGAGCGCGTGATGGGATTTTGCAGCGAAGCGGAGCATGAAGAATTTTTGCGCTCCTGCCCGGACTTTGAACGGATGCTCGTGCGGTCGGGCATCCTCCTCATCAAATACTGGTTTTCCGTGTCGGATGAGGAGCAGGAGCGGCGTTTTCAAGCGCGGCTCGACAACCCCACCAAGCAGTGGAAGCTCAGCCCAATGGATTTGGAATCCCGCGCGCGGTGGGTGGAATATTCCAAGGCCAAGGATGAGATGTTTGAAGTGTGCGACATTGCCCAAGCGCCGTGGAATGTGGTGCGCGCCGACTGTAAAAAGCGGGCCCGCTTGAATTGCATCCATCACCTGCTGCAACAGATCCCGTATCAGGATTTGACGCCCCCGCCGATGAAGTTGCCGCCCCGGAAAAAACTCAAGGGGTATGTACGCCCGCCGTTGTCTGATCAGCACTTTGTGCCGGAAGTGTACTGACCTGAATCATTCAGCAACATGGATGAAAACGTCGTTACGGATTGTGACGATGAGCCATGCGGATTTTTAATAAAATACAGTTCATCCCTGTTGCCCTGAGGCGCGACGATCCCGCCCCATCTGCGGCGTTGGGCGGGGCTTGCAGTATGCCCATACAGCTTCGCCCCGCCCGCCTGGCATCCGGGGCCGACTTGTCGCGTGAATGATTCAGGCTGACCGCCCTCAAGCTTGTTCGCCGAATGGGATTTGCGCGGTAGTGCGCCGTGTGAGCCGCCATCCGCCGGCATCGGAACGGGCGTTGGAACGGGCAAAGATTCCTATTGCATGGAGCAGGGCGGTAGGCTACTGTTCGGCGACTTTTGCATGGTCAAAGACCGACGACCCCATCGTCTAGAGGTCTAGGACACCAGGTTTTCATCCTGGTAACACGGGTTCGATTCCCGTTGGGGTCGCCATTTTTGAAGTGAGCTGGAAAGGCAAGGAGAGAGAGTGCTATGTCCCGGAACATGAGAAACAATGATACGACGCGCCCGCGCAAGAGCGGCGCGGCGAAGAATCGTCGCTTGTTGGAGCATCGTCGGCGGCTGGTGGCTTTGGGCGTGGATGAGCAGAAGGTGTTGCAGATGCCGCATGACCGCATCCGCCTGTTGATTGCCAAGCCGAGCCTGATCAAACGCTACGTGTAGTAGCTGTTGGCGCCGGTGATGCCGTCCGCTTCCGTCGGGAAGCCGGACGGCTTTTTGTTGCCTGCGCCCGGCGGGGGGGGGGGCGTCAATCGCCGGGGCCGGGGCGGGCGTGGACGCGGAAAA
>CAZNGD010000059.1:0-10027 GCA_964572295.1 uncultured Verrucomicrobiota bacterium | reverse complement strand
GCCGCGCGGCTTGCCGCGCTGCCGCGCGGACGGCGTGGAAGCCGTCCCTCCAAAAATCCTGAACCCTGACCTCTGCCGCCGAGCGTCCTGCTCGGCGGTGGCGGCGGGGGCTACTTGGCGAGGGCTTTGACGAGGGCGGAGGCCTTGTCGGTCTGCTCCCACGTGAAGAGCTTGAAGTTTTTATCGCCCTTCTTGCGGCCAAAGTGGCCGTATTGATTGGTGAGGGAGTAGATCGGACGCAGGAGGTCCAACTGCTTGATGATTTCGGCGGGCTTGAGGCCAAATACCTGCCGCACGGCCTTGGCGATTTTGTCGTCGGCCACGGTGCCGGTGCCGAAGGTGTCCACATGGACGGAGACCGGTTCCGGGTAGCCGATGGCGTAGGCCAGTTGCACTTCGCAGCGCTTGGCGAGCTTGGCGGCGACAATGTTTTTGGCGACGTAGCGCGCCATGTAGGCGGCGCTGCGGTCCACCTTGGAGGGGTCCTTGCCCGAAAAGGCGCCGCCGCCATGCCGGCCCATGCCGCCATAGGAGTCCACGATGATCTTGCGGCCGGTGACGCCGCAGTCGCCCTGCGGGCCGCCCACCACAAACCGCCCGGTGGGGTTGACGTGATAGACGGTGCGCTTGTCGAGCAGCTTGGCGGGGACGGAGGCCTTGATGACCTTCTCGATGATTTCCTTGCGGATTTGCTGGTGGGTGACGTGGGGGGCGTGCTGCGTGGAGACGACGACGGTATCCACCCGCACGGGGTTGCCGTTGGCGTCGTATTCCACGGAGACCTGGCTCTTGGAGTCGGGACGGACCCAGGGCATTTGGCCGGCTTTGCGCAGGTCGGTGAGTTTGCGCATGATGCGGTGCGCGAGCACGATGGGCATGGGCATCAGTTCGGCGGTTTCGTCGCAGGCGTAGCCAAACATCATGCCTTGGTCGCCAGCGCCCTGCTCGGCGGTGGCTTTGCCGGCGGCTTTGGCGGCGTTCACGCCTTGGGCGATGTCGGGCGACTGGCTCTCGATGGCGACGAGCACGGCGCAGATGTTGCCGTTGAAGCCGGCTTCCTGATGGTTGTAGCCGATGTCGTTGACCGCGCGGCGGGCGACGTCGGCATAGTTGACGACGGCTTTGGTGGTGATTTCGCCAGCCACGACGACCATCCCGGTCTTGGCGAGGGTTTCGCAGGCGACGCGGCTACGCGGGTCCTGCTTGAGGCACGCATCCAGAATGGCATCTGAAACGGCGTCGCACAGTTTGTCGGGATGTCCTTCCGACACGGACTCGGAGGTGAACACGGTATTTTTGGACATGAGGGGCTCCTTCGTTGGGTTGACGAGTTGACGTGGGGAATCTACTCGATTACCCGGCCAGTTCAAGTATTTCCGGCGCCCATTGGCGCACAAATTCGCGGCAGCGGTGGCGGATGGCGGCGCCGTCGGGCAGGGTCAGCGCTTCGCGGGCGAGGTCCTGTGCGGCGGCGAGCTGGATGTGGCGGATGACGTCCTTGACCAGCGGCACCACGCCGGGGCCCACGCTCAGTTCGGTCACGCCCAGCCCCAGCAACAGCGGCACATAGAGCGGATTGCCTGCGGCTTCGCCGCAGACGCCGGTCCAAATGCCGTGCTGCTGGCCGGCGGCCACGGTTTGCTGAATCAGTTGCAGCACGGCGGGATGGGCGGGGTCAAAGCGGGTGGCCACCCGTTCGTTGCCACGGTCCACGGCCAGCGTGTATTGCACCAGATCGTTGGTGCCGATGCTGAAGAATTGCACGTGGGGCGCGATCAGATCGGCGGTCAACGCGGCGGCGGGGATTTCGATCATGACGCCGGTGGCGATGGCCGCGTTGAACGGCACGCCTGCGGCGGTGAGTTCCTGCCGGCATTCGGCGAGCAGGGCGTTGGCCTGGGCCACTTCCGCCGCGCTGCTGATCATGGGATACATGATGCGCACCTGGGGATTGTGGGCGGAGGCGCGCAGAATGGCGCGCAGTTGCGTTTTGAAAAAGTCGGGGCGGTCGAGGCACAGCCGAATGGCGCGCCAGCCCAAAAACGGATTGGCTTCGGCCGCCGCGCGGCCATCGGCCAGCAGTTTATCGCCGCCGAGGTCCAGGGTGCGGATGATGACGGGGTCGGGATGGATTTTCCGCGCGACGGCGGCATAGGCCTGATATTGGGCTTCCTCGGTGGGTTCGCCGTTGCCGGCCAGAAACAGGTATTCGCTACGGAACAGGCCAATGCCGCGCGCGCCGCGGGCCAGCGCCGTATCGGCATCGGCGGGCAGTTCGATGTTGGCGGCAAGCTCCACCAGATGGCCGTCGCGGGTGATGGCGGGTTCGTCCTTCAGTTTGGCCAGGCGCAGTTGGATGGCCTGCTGGCCGCGCGCGAGGCGTTGATAGTCGGCGGTGCGCTGGGCGGTGGGATTCACCACCAGGATGCCGCGCGCGCCATCGAGAATGACCGTGCTGCCTTCGGGCACGCGGGTGGTGGCGCCGCGCAGGCCCACGATGGAGGGCAGGTCCATGGCCCGCGCGAGGATGGCGGTGTGTGCGGTGGGGCTGCCCAGCTCGGTGACCATGCCGAGCAGTTTGCCGCGGTCATAGGTGGCCAATTCGGATGGCGAAATGTCCCGCGCGATCAGAATGCGCGGGGCATCGAAGCTGCCGACCAGCTCGCTGCCGCCGCCGCCCAGGTTGCGGAGAATGCGGCGGGTGACATCGCGAATGTCGGCGGCGCGCTCGCGCAGGTAGTCGTCCTCCATTTGCTGGAGGGCCTGCGCGTAGCGCTCGGCCACGCGGCTGGTGATGCTTTCGATGTTGCGCAACTGGGTGCGCAGGTCGCGGTAGATTTCGTCCACGAAGCTGGGGTCGTCCACCACCTGCAAATGGGCTTCAAAAATGCGCGCGCTTTCGGTGCCCATGGCGAGGCTGACGCGCGTTTGCAGGTCGTTGAGTTGGCGGCGGGTATCGAGCAGCGCGCGCTCAAAGCGCAGGGTTTCGTGTTCGACGGCTTCGGGGGGGATGGCGAAGTCGGGAGGTTCGGCATCGTTGGCCGGGAGCACCAACACCGGCCCGAAAACGATGCCGGGCGCAACGCCGAGCCCGTGCAGTTCGAGTTCCGGCGGCGCCGTCATGCGGGGAGGTCCTTAGTCCTCGTAAAACTTCCGGGCAAACAGCTCCACCAGGGCCGCCATGGCGGCGGCGGCATCCGGGCCCGTGGCGTGAATCTTCATTTTGGCGCCGTGGTTGCCTTCCAGCGTCAGGAGGCCCATGATGCTCTTGGCATTCACCTTCACCCCGTTTTTTTCGAGCATGATTTCGCTGGCGAAGGGGGCGGCGGTTTTGACCAGGAGCGCCGCCGGGCGCGCATGGATGCCATAGCGATTGAGCACGACGACCTCCTTGGTGAGGGTGATGGGGGCGGGGGCAGAGGAGGGTTTGGGCGTCACGACATCAATCTTTCCGGGCCAAGGCCACTTTCAGTTTTTCGTCCAGTTCACGGGCGGCATCGCGGCCCATTTGTTTCAGGCGCTGGTTCAGCGCGGCCACTTCGACCACATTGGTCAAATCGCGGCCGGGCGCCACCGGCACGGTAATCAGGGGTATGTCCACGCCGAGCACGTTGCGGCTGGTGGTTTCAAGGCCGGTGCGGTCAATATCGCCGCCGACATTTTCGGCCTTGCGCATGCAAATAATCAGGTCCAGGCGGCGTTCGTTGCGCATGGAGGCAATGCCGAACAGGCTGGGCACATGGATGATGCCCAGGCCGCGGATTTCCATGTGGTGGCGGGTGATCTCCACGGCGGAGCCCTGAATGATGCCGGTGCTGTCGCGCATGAGCACGGTGGTGTCGTCGGACACCAGACTATGGCCGCGCTCGATCAGCGCCAGCGCAATTTCGCTCTTGCCGATGCCCGGCTCGCCTTCCAGCAGCACGCCCACGCCGTTGATTTCCACCATGGTGCCCGCCACGCGGATGCGCGGGCTGGTCATGTTTTGCAGCAGCACCGTGGCGGTGTTCATGAAATGCCCGGTGACCAGTTGGGTGCGCAGCACGGGAATCTTCAGGCGCGCGACCACGTCGCGGGCGTAGTTCGGCAGGCGTCGGCCGCGCGACATCACCAGCGCGGGGACGCGCCCCAGCGCCAGGAGCCGCTGGCCCCGTTCCGCCGGCGGCAGGCTGCTCATGTAGGCCATTTCCGCCAGGCCGAACACTTGCAGGCGGCGGTTGGCGAAATAGCGCCGGAACCCCGCCAGCGCCAACCCGGGGCGATTGAGCGCCACTTCGGTGATGATGCGCCCGACGGCGGTTTCGGGGTTGGCCTCCCAGTCCAATTGCAGCGGCAAACGGCCGGCGGCAAAAAAGTCGGCGACCGTGATCCGCGGGCTATTGGCTACTCTCCACATCGTATTGATTTCCAGAAGGGGGCCGGCACGGGGCCGGCCCCGGTTTCAGGTTGCCGGGTCTACTCCGTTGGCTCCACATCCGCCAGCCGTTGCCGGCCCTGGCGGCTCTTATGTTTTTGCACCACTTTTTGACGCGACTTGCGCAGTTGCTTGTCCAGTTTGACGGTGGCGGCATCAATGGCCGCATACATGTCGTTGGTGGTCGAGCCGGCCACTTCGCGCAGTTTATCCTTGCCCTGCACCACGAACTCCGCGGTGAACCGATATTTGGCCATGGTGAGAATCGCATGCGCGCTTTCCACGCGCGGGTAGCCCGCCAACACGGGGCCGAGCCGCCCTTCCACATACTCTTTCAAGCCGGCATTGACCGTTACGTTCCGTCCTGTGATCTGGATGTTCATTCCGGTTGTCCTTTGGGGTTTGGTTGCCTTGTTTGTTTTGCCAAGGGGCCGGCTCACATGCTGAACTCCCGGCCCAAATACTTCTCCCGCGCCTGCGGATCGTTCACCAGAAAATCGCGGGTGCCCTCGGTCAGCACCTCGCCGGAATAAATCACATAGGCGCGGTCCACCACGGAGAGCGTCTCGCGCACATTGTGATCGGTGATCAAAATGCCGAGGCCGCGCTGCTTGAGATCGCGGATGATCTGTTGCACGTCATACACCGCCAGCGGGTCCACGCCGCTGAAGGGTTCATCCAGCAGAATCAACGACGGGTCCGACACCAGCGCGCGCGTGATTTCGAGGCGGCGGCGTTCGCCGCCGCTGAGCGTGTAGGCTTTCTGCTTGGCCAGATAGCTGATTTTCAACTCCGCCAGCAGGAATTCGAGGCGCCGCCGCCGCTCGCGCGCGCCCAACGGCAGCGTTTCGAGAATGGCCAGGACGTTTTCTTCCACCGTCAGATTGCGGAAGACGCTGGGCTCCTGCGCCAGATAGCCCAGGCCCATGCGCGCGCGGCGATACATCGGCAGGCGTGTCACGTCCTGCCCCTTGAAGTGGACCTGGCCGCGCGTGGGCCGAATCAGCCCGGTGAGCATGTAGAACGTGGTGGTCTTGCCCGCGCCATTGGGTCCGAGCAACCCCACAATTTCCCCCGGGCGCACATTCATATCCACGCCGTTCACCACGCGCCGGCGTCGGTATTCCTTCACCAGCCCGCGGGTTTCGACGAGATAGTGTTCTCGATCCGGCTCGGTCACCAGTTGTACCTCATCGCCGCCACTTTACCTTGGCCGTGGACCACCGACAAGCCTTTTACGCCTCTATTTCTTGAAGTAGGAGTCCACATTGCCAAAGTCATCGGAATAGACCACCAGCCGGGCCTTGGGCTTGCATTCCAGTCGTTGTTCATCGCGCCAGAACGTGATGACCTCGCCTTCGAGGATGTTCCGGCCCTGCATGACCTGCGGCGGCCCGCCCGCCAGCACAATCTTGCCGGAGGGCACGTCATAGGTCGCCACGTCGGCGCGCGCCTTTTTGTCGCCCTGCGTCAGCAGCACCTTGCCCTCGGCCTTGATGGTTTGCACCCCGCCATCCTCGCGGAGGGTCAGCGTCAGCCGATTCGCGCTCAATTGCAGGCGCGGGTCGTTCACCACCACGTTGTTTTCAAACAACGCGAATTTTTGCAGGTAGTCGAAGGTCAGCTTGTCGGCGGTGATGACCGTGGCGCTGGGGGATGCCTCCAGCGACTGGCCGTCATCCGCCAGCGCGGCCTGGGCCCGTGGCGCGCCCCCGGCCAGCCACGCGGCCGCCAACCCCACCGCCAGCCATGTTGGGAACCTCGTCATAATCACTCCTTGTTCGCCTCCGGTTGCGGACGAAGCAGGCCGGTACGATCCGCCGGCGCATCGAGCGCAACCTTCACATTCTGGAAAATCTGAAATTGTTGATTTTCGCGATTCCACGCGAAGCCGTCGCCGGTCAGGACGGCCTGCTCGGTCACGATGCGGATATGCTGCCGCGAGGCCGCGCGCCCGCGGGCGGAATCCAGGGCGCATTGCGGCGCAAAGGCCCGCAGATAGACGCTTCCCTGCCGGTACAGCTCGATTTTCAGCCCCGTCAGTTCGACAATATTATCCGGCAAAAACGTGGCGGTTTCGCCGTAGAGCAGTTGCGTCAGGAGGCCATCCTCATCATACTCCGGCAGCCGGAATCCGGTCACCGCCGTGCCTTCAATCTGGGCGCCCGCCACCCCCGCCCCCCCCAGCAGCAGCGCCAGCGCCAGGCCCATGCTACGCCAGTTCATCCAGCCTCCTGCATTGCCGCCACAGCGGCCCCACCTGGGCCAGCGGCAGGGCGTTGTCGCGGTCCGATTTGGCCGTGGCCGGACGCCGGTGCGTCTCCCAGAACAGGCCGTCGCACCCGACCGCCACTGCGCCGCGCGACAAATAGGGCGCCCACTGGCCATCGCCGCCGGTGCCTTCCGCGCGCCCGCCGGGCAGTTGGACGCTGTGCGTGGCATCAAACACCACCGGGTAGCCGAACTGCCGCATGATCAGCAGGCTGCGCATATCGGCCACCAAATTGTTGTAGCCGAAGCTCACCCCGCGCTCCGTCAGCAGAATGTTGTGGTTGCCCGTGCTGACCACTTTTTCAATGACGTGGCGCACATCCCACGGCGCGAGGAATTGCCCCTTCTTGATGTTGACCACGCGGCCGCTCTCCCCCAGCGCCACGACCAAATCCGTCTGACGACACAGGAAGGCGGGCAGTTGCAGAATATCGGCCACTTCCGCGGCGGGGGCCACCTCGGCCACTTGGTGTACATCCACCAGAATCGGCACGCCATGTTTTTCCTTGATGGCCGCCAGAATCGCGAGGCCCCTGGCCAGGCCCGGCCCACGAAAGGCCCGGTGGCTGGTGCGGTTGGCCTTATCGTAGGACGCCTTGAAGACCAGCGGAATTTTTTCCTGATGGGCCAGCGCCACGAGACGGTCCGCCAAATTGAGCGCCATGGCGCGGCTTTCCAGCACGCAGGGCCCGGCGATCAGCGCCAGCCGCGCGCCGCCGCCAAACTGCACCCGCCCCGCATGGACGGCTCGCACCGGCGCTTTGGAAAAAGGATGTTTGCTCATGGCGCGCCTCAATCCCGGGCCAGATGGCCCTGCACGTAATCGCGGATGCCCTCTTCCAGCGAGGTGAACGGGGCCGTGTAGCCTGCGGCGCGCAGCCTGCCCATCTCGGCCCGCGTGAAATACTGGTACATCCCGCGCAGCGCCGGCGGCATATCCATGTATTCGATGTTCGGTTCCAGACCCATTGCCGCAAACACCGCCTTGGCCAGCGCATTCCAGGGCCGCGCCTCGCCCGTGCCGCAGTTGAACAGCCCCGCCACCTGGGGATTCTCGCCGCAGAAGAGCGTCACCGCCACCGCATCCTTCACATACACAAAATCGCGCACCTGCTCGCCGTGTGGGTAATCGGGACGATAGGACTTGAACAGGCGAATCGTGCCCCGCTCGCGCACCTGGCCATAGGCCTTGTGCACCAGCGAGCGCATATCCCCCTTGTGGTCCTCGCCCGGACCGTACACGTTGAAATATTTGAGGCCGACCATCTGGCGCAGCGCGCCATTGCGCAGCGCCCACAGGTCAAACAGGTGCTTGCTCATGCCGTACATATTCAGCGGCATCAGGGTGGGCGTCACCTCATCCGCGTCCGAATAGCCCTGCTCGCCGTTGCCGTACGTGGCCGCGCTGGAGGCATAGACAAAGCGCGTATTCTGGCGCAGACACCATTCGCCCAATTCGCGCGTGTACCGATAGTTATTGTCCAACAAATAGTCCGCGTTGGTCTCGGTGGTCGCGCTGCATGCCCCGAGGTGATAGACCACCGCCGTCGGCGGCACCTGCTCCGCCGCCACGGCCGCGCGGAGTTGGGCGATGGACCAGATTTCCTCGAACTTCAACCCGCGCAAGTTCTTCCAGCGCAAGTCATGGCCCAAATCATCCACCACCAGAATCCGCTCCTCCCCGCGCCGATTCAGTTCCGCCACCACGTTGCGGCCGATGAATCCCGCGCCGCCCGTTACGATTGTCCACGCCTTTCGATCCATTGACTGGCCTTTCAAATCGGCAACCTAACACCCCCCCGCCCGCGCCAGCAAGCCGCAATTTCCGCACCACCGGGGGGGGGGGGGGGGGGCCGCCCCCGCGCGGGGGGCGGCGTCGAGAGGGCACCCCACGGTGTGGGCGCCCACCGCGCCGGCGGGTGGGGGCGTGACGCGGCAGACCGGCATCGCCTGCGGGCAACGCGGATGAAACGCGCAACCGGCGGGCGGCTGCGCGGCCGAGGGCGGCTCGCCGGGCAATATCCGACGCTGGCGCGTCGTGCCGGGCGCCGGCGCCGCCGCCACCAGCGCCTGGGTGTATGGATGTTGCGGCGCCCCCACCACGGAATCCGCCGGGCCGATCTCCGCCAGCCGGCCAAGATACATCACCGCCAACCGCTGCGCCACGTGCCGCAGCACGCTCAAATCGTGGCCAATCACCAGATAGGCCAGGCCGTGGCGTTGCCGTAAATCCATCAGCAGATTGATCACCTGCGCCTGCACGCTGACATCCAGCGCGCTGACCACTTCGTCGCACACCACCAGATCCGGTTCGAGGGCCAGCGCCCGCGCAATGCAAATCCGCTGCCGCTGCCCGCCCGAAAACTCGAACGGATATTTCCAGAGCGCGCCTTCATCCAGCCCCACTTCCGCCAGCAGGCGGGCGGCGGCGGCCTCGCGACTCGCGCCGCGCAGCCGCCGGTGCGCCACCAAACCTTCCGTCAGCAGATCGCAGATGGTCAGGCGCGGATTCAACGCGGCCTGCGGGTCCTGAAATACCATTTGGATGCGCCGCCGCAGGTCCTTGGGCAGCGGACGGCGGCGACCCGGCGCGAAGAACACCTGCCCATCCCATTTCACCGTGCCGCTGCTGGGCGGCTCCAGCCCGGCCAGCACCCGGCCCAGCGTGGTTTTGCCGCAGCCGGACTCGCCCGCCAAGCCCAGCGTTTCGCCCCGGGCCATCGTCAGCGAAACCCCCGCCACAGCGTGGACATGGCCCTGCACCCGCGCCAGCAGGCCCCGCCGAATCGGGAACCGCACCGCCACCTCCGCCAGTTCCAGCCAGGGCGTTGCCGGGGCCGAATTCACAGGGTCAGCACAAAGCCGCCGGCAATGTCCGGGTCGCGTGTGAAGCCGTTTTTCAGATAGTATTTCGGCTGTGACGGATGCCGCGCCAGCGCGATGAACCGCTTGATGCCCCGCTCCTTGAAAAACATTCGCCGCGTGCGATACAGAAAACGCCCCGCCTTGAAGTCGCGATATTCCGCAATCAGGAAATCAATGGTGATGTGCGCATCGCCGCCCTCCTGCCGAATCGAAAAGATGCCCACCGGCAGCATGTTGCGGAAGATCAGGCAGGTGCACGACTGCTGCAAGTCTTCGAGCGTCAGCCCCGGCGCGTAGCGCTGCAGCTCGCGCTCGTGAAACAGGAAGATGCGTTTGAGATATTCCGGCCCCACACTCTCGGCTGGCGCCAGTTCAAAGTAGGCGCTGCTGGTCAGAATCTCCAGCAAATACCACGCGTCAATGCCGGCAATCACCAGGTTGATGATGCACACCGGCCACGAGCCGATCAGCCAGCCA
>CAZNGD010000058.1:0-10053 GCA_964572295.1 uncultured Verrucomicrobiota bacterium | reverse complement strand
TAAGGATTTTGCAGACCCTCGCCTTACCACTTGGCTACCGCGCCATTCATGTCAAGGGGGGAAGATAACGGGCGCGCCGCCTGCTGTCAACTTCCAGTGGACACGGCCACGGGTCAGCAGCCAATCGCGGTCGGTCGCGGCCGGTTCGTTGTTATTCGGCAGCAGCGGCCTGACTCCGCAAATCGGCATAGACAAGGAAGTGATCGGAGATGTGGCCGTTGTGGCCGGGCAGTGTCATGTTGTTGGTGGTGTCGGTGCCTTGGGCCATGACGTGCGGGGGGAGGGCGCGCCAAGGGCCTTGCGCCGTCAGGTTGCGGGAAACAAAAATGCGATCAAACGCCGCCGGGGGAAAGACCATGGTTGGGTCGCCGTCGGGGCCGGGTTGCCGCGTGGGGATGGTGATGCGTTCCGCGAGCGGGCGGCCGCGCCAGAGGTCCACAAAGGAACCGGCGAGCGGTTCGAGCGAGGGATCATTGGCGAATTGCGGTTCTTCGGGGTCCACGTTGGTGTCGCCAAGAATCATCACGGAGAGCGGCGCGGGATCGTAGCGGTACGTTTCGGAGATGGCATCGGCCGCCAGGTGGCAGAGGGCGATTCCACGCTGGGCCTGATTGCGGGGCGCTTCGCCATAGTTGGATTTCAGGTGGATGCCATACACGAGCAGATGCGAGCCGTCGCCCAGATCGAAGGTGGCCGCCAGAAGCCCACGTGTTGGGCGGCCCCGGCCGGCCAGATTATGGAACTCAAGCTGGCGGACGTAGCGCGGGCGGGGGCGGGTCAGCAGCGCCAGATTGAGTTTTTCGCGGCTGCCGCTGCTTTGGCGCAACTTGGTGATATATACATAGGGGTAGGGTTCGGGCAGTAGCGTGTTGAGATATTCCAGCGTGCGCCGGTTTTCAATTTCCTGCAAAAGCAGAATGTCGGGGTTGGCTTCGGCGATGACGGCGGCGGCATCGTGCGCGTGCGTGACGAAGACGGCGGGGGTGCGGTCGGGGCCGTCGTTGCGGCCATCCGTGAAGTTTTCCAGATTATAGGTGGCCACGCGCAGCGCGGGCGGCGGGGCGGCGGGGGTGGGGGCCGCGTCGGGGGCGATCACCGGCTTGAGGCGGGCAATGCGGAGCCCGGGGCGGGGTTGAACAAGAAGCCAAACGAGGCCGACAAGCAGCAGCAGTACCACCGAATAAAGCGGGCGGACCGGGAAGGGTTTGACTTTGGCGGATTTGGATTTGGACGACTTCATGCGGATGTTATGGCGTAAAGCGGGGCGCGCGGCGAGTGAAAACGCCGTGACGGTGGCGGGCGGCGCGGAGGTGTGATAGGCTTCGCCGGTATGTTTCCAAACCAGACAGTGAACAAGGGGACTCCAATGAAGGCATGGTGGCTGGCAGTGGCGTTGATGATGGGCGCGGTGTCGAGTGCGGTGGCGGACGATTGGCACACCGTGACGGAACTGACTGCGGGAGCCAAGACCGAGGCCAGCGAAATCGGCGTGGGCCGCGACGTGCGACAGATTCAACTGGAATGCCGGGAGGGGTCCGTCGTTATCAATACGCTCTGGGTACGCGCGCGGGAAGGCAAACGCGAGATTCGCGTGGCGCGGCTGTTCAACAAGGGCGACAAGCAGCAGTTTGATTTGGGGAGCGCCCAAGCGGTGGCCAGTTTCCGCATCAGTCACCGGGGACCGGGCGTCTGCCGCATCCTGGTCAAATAGGCCCCAACCAAGACCCGGCCGCGCCGGGCGAGATCGCGAAATGTTTCCACTTTGGGATTGAACTGCGCCATCCCGGTCCTATACTTGCCCATTCATTCACAAGGAAACGACAAAATGAATCTGGCCTATATTGATCCCGGTAGCGGTAGCATTTTGATCCAAGTCATTCTGGCTTCGGTCGTCGGCGGCATCGCCGTATTCTGGACCAAACTCAAGAGCCTCTTTGTCCGCAAAAAACCCGCCCCGCCCACCCAACCCGAGCCCCCACAAAAATCGGAATAGTCCGATGACCCGTGTGGCCGGTTCTTTCCGCGATCCCAGCGGATATGTCTTCTACCATCAAAACCGCGTTTTCCGGGCGCTGGATAACGCCGCGGCAACCCTGCTGCGTTTTCTAGATGTGGAAGGGCACCTTGCCCGGTGGGCGCAAGAGGGCCTCGTGGTGGGCACCCGATTTGTCGAAGAACCGGCCCTGCTTGCCGATCTTAACGCCGCCCACCCGGGATTTGCCGCCTTCGTGGAGCACGACCGCATCTCCCCCATCACCTATCCTTATGAATGGTCCACGTCCATGCTGGCCGATGCCGGCCGGCTCACCTTGCGTTTGCAGGGTGAACTGCTCGATCTCGGCCTGTCCCTCAAAGATGCCACCGCCTACAACATCCAATTCGTTCGCGGCCGCCCCATTTTCATTGACCTGACCTCCATTGAAAAGCCGGCGCGTCTCGACATGTGGTTCGCTCTTGGCCAATTCAACCGGATGTTTCTGTATCCTTTGCTACTCATGAAGCACGCGGGCTGGGACCTGCGTTCGTACTTCCTGCCCAGTCTCGATGGCCGCTCCACCCTGCAGGTCGGTCAGGCATTTTCCTGGCGCCAGCGCTGGAGCCCCGGATTGTTCCTGGACATCGGGCTGCCCTTTGCTCTGGAGCGCCGGATCAAATCCAGCAAGGCCGCCGCCCCCAGGGCTGCCGCTCCCGCCCCCGGCCATACGCCCGTCGGCAATCCCGCCGCGCAACGCATGACGCTGCGCCGCCTCGACCGGAAAATCGCCGCCCTGGCCAAGGCCATTGCGCCGGAAACCGTCTGGGGCGACTACACGCAAATCTGCTCCTATGACGACGCTGCGGAGACTTCGAAAAAAGCGCGGGTCAAGGAATATCTCGTGGAGTCGCAGGCCGCCTCCGTGCTCGACATTGGCTGTAACACGGGCGACTACTCGCGCATCGCCGCGGAATGTGGAGCTTCAGTTCTGGCCACGGACTTTGATATTGGCGCAGTGGAACAAATGTATCGGCGGCTCCGTCAGGAACCCGCCACCATCACGCCAATGGTCATAGACATTGCCAACCCCAGCCCCGGCATCGGATATTTGAACACCGAACGGCAGCCTTTCCTCGCGCGCGCCCAGTCCGAGTGCGTATTGGCGTTGGCCGTCATTCACCATTTGTTGGTGGGCGCCAACCTGCCCATGACCGCCATCCGCGACCTGCTGGCCACACTGACCAAACGCCATCTCATTCTGGAATTCGTGCCCACCGACGACATCATGTTCCGGCGGCTGATCGAATTTCACGTCAACCTGTTCGAGCACATCACCCTCGACCACTGCCTCGAAGTCTTCGGCCACACCTTCACGCTGCGGCGCCAAACCCCCGTCCAAAACTCTCCCCGCACACTACTCCTGTTCGAGAAGCGCCTTTAAGCCGTTGCGGCCCCCTTTGAGGGCGTAGAGCTTGCGGTCGGTTGTCCGGCCCAGCAAATCGAGAAGAACCAGATGGAGGGTTCCCCCGTGGCTTGTGAAGAATGCCTATTCATGCCAAAACAATACTCGTACTAAACATATCTCATTAATCCGTATTGCCTATTATCGCTGATCAGTCAACGGGCCCACACTTGGGCCAGCGGAGAGGCATCGAGGTTCTGCCAACCGAGGCCGCGGCGACTACGCCCTCAAAAATACTTTGGAGCGCCAGTAATGCGTCGCACGCTCCGCTCAACAGCCCCGGTGAACAGCCCGATAATCCCCGAAAACAGTCTGAAATCAGGGTTTTCCACACCGTGGAAAAAGTTTTTCCATGGCGTGGAAACCCCGGGATTCAGGAGCGCCGTAACAGTGTCTGCTCATTGGCTTTCGGCTGGCCTTTACGAAGGCTTCCTGCTAGTTTCAGCAGCAACTTGAGTCGGCCGGGAATGCATTTGGTGTGCCGTCAATATGCAGAAAGAAGCAAAAGCCAGGATTCTGATCAATGACCTTTTAAGAAGGTCGGGTTGGCGATTCTTTGCCGACGAAGCCGGTCCTGCCAACATCGTGCTTGAAGCCAACGTCAAACTCACGAAAGCCGCTCTTGATGCGTTAGGCGATGACTTCGAGAAGACAGCCAACGGATTCATTGATTACCTCTTGCTCGATGAACAGGGTTTCCCGCTCGCCGTATTGGAGGCCAAGTCCGAGAAATATGATCCTTTAGTTGGCCAGGAGCAGGCCCGCAAATATGCCCAATCGCAAAATGTGCGGTTTGTGATTCTCTCCAATGGGAACCTGCATTATTTTTGGGATTTGGAGCAGGGAAACCCAACCCTGATTACCGAGTATCCCCGGCCTGAATCCTTCGCCCATTTTCACGCCTTCAAGCCGAATCCCGACTCGCTGATCAGCGAGAAGGTCGAGACTGACTACGTTGCGGTTACTCAGAATCCCAGCTACTCTCACGATCCCCGCTGGGCCGATTCCGCCCAACGCGACACGTTCATCAAAGATGCCGAATTGAAGTTTCTCCGCCCATACCAGATGCGGGCGGTTGGGGCGCTACAAGATGCCGTCCGTAAAGGGCAAACCCGGTTCCTCTTTGAGATGGCAACCGGCACGGGCAAGACCCTCACCGCCGCCGCCGTGATCAAGATGTTCCTGCGGACGGGCAATGCCAAGCGTGTTCTGTTCCTTGTGGACCGCCTCGAACTGGAAACGCAGGCCTGGAAAGCCTTCGTGCGGCTCTTGAAAAACGATTTCCGAACGGTCATCTACAAGGAAAACCGGGACGACTGGCGCAAAGCGGAGATTGTGGTTTCCACGGTGCAAAGTCTTCAGTTCAACAACAAGTATCGCCGCCTTTTCTCGCCCACGGACTTTGATTTGCTGATTTCCGACGAAGCGCACCGCTCCATCGGTGGCAACAGCCGGGCCGTGTTCGAGTATTTCATTGGCTACAAGCTCGGTCTGACCGCAACACCCAAAGACTACCTCAAGAAGATTGACCCGGCCCGCATCAACGCGCGCGACCCGCGCGAATGGGAAAGGCGCCAGTTGCTCGACACGTACAAAACCTTTGGATGCGAGTCCGGCATCCCAACCTTCCGCTACAGTCTGACCGACGGCGTTCGAGATGGTTTTTTGCTGAATCCGGTGGTCGTGGATGCGCGGACGGAGATCACCACGGAATTGCTGGCGGAAGAGGGCTATTCCGTCATGCAGCAGGGCGCCGATGGCGTGATGGTGGAACAAACGTTTTTCGGGAAGGACTTCGAGAAGAAGTTTTTCTCGGATGAAACCAACCGCGTCTTCTGCGCAACATTCCTCAAGAACGCGCTGCGCGACCCGTTGAGCGGGGAGATCGGCAAGACGATCATTTTCTGTGTGCGCCAGGACCACGCGACGCGCATCGTTCAGAAGCTGAACGAATTGGCCCACGCGCTCCACCCCGGCAAGTACAATTCCGATTTTGCGGTGCAGGTGACATCGGTCATTCCGGATGCCCAGCAAATGTCCGTCAGCTTTGCCAACAACAACCTCAACGGCCACACCCGCTTTTTGGAGGGCTACATCAGCGCCAAGACGCGTGTTTGTGTCACCGTCGGCATGATGACCACCGGCTACGATTGCGAAGACCTGCTTAACGTTGTGCTGCTACGACCGATTTTTTCGCCGACGGACTTCATTCAGATCAAAGGGCGCGGCACCCGCAAATACACCTTCCGCTACACGGAGAAGGAAGGCGGGCGGGGTCAAGAACATAGAAAGCCCAAAACGAAGTTCAAGCTATTCGATTTCTTCGCCGTCTGCGAATACTTCGAGGAGCAGTTCAATTACGACGAGGAGATCAAGTTGCCCCCGATTCGTGGCGGCGGAGAAGGCCCCCCGCCCCCGCCGCCTCCCGCCGATGGCTACACCAATGTCAATCCCGACCCGCTAAAGACGAAGATCGAGTATCCCGTTCCGATCTATGGCATGAAGATTGACCGGAAGTTCTACGAGCGGTTCGAGGAACAGGTCAAGGCCACGCCGGAAATCCGGCAACGCTACGAGCAGGGCGACATCAAAGGCGCCGAGGAGGCCGTTATCGCCGACCTGTTCAACAAGCCGGAAGACTTCTTCAATCTCGAAAAACTCCGCAAGGCGGTGCAGGCCGACCGCCGCATCACGCTCCGGGAGATCCTCGCCAAGGCATTCGGCGAAATTGACCGGTTCAAGAGCAGGGACGAGTTGCTCGAGGAAGAACTCGCCAAGTTTGTTTCCATCCACAAACCCGATGCCGCGCACATGCCGGTCATCCGCCAGTTCTTCAAGGCGTATGTCACGGATGGCGGCATTCGCGCCATTGTGGAGGCCGGTGAGTTTGGACGGCTCGCCGACAATCCGAAGATTTCAATTGCAGACATCCGGGCGCTGAACGGCTGGCTCAATGTGATCCCTGAGTACGTGAAGGATTATGTTCCACTCAACACGTTTGCCGCATGAGCAACCTCATTCCACAACATGGCGGCTACCGGAAGCTCAGGAGCTTCCAAGTTGCGGAGCTTGTCTATGACGGCACGGTGATCTTCTGCGACCGATTCATTGAAAGGCGCAGTCGCACTCACGACCAGATGGTGCAAGCGGCCCGCAGTGGCGTGCAGAACATTGCGGAAGCCAGCATGGCCTCCGGCACATCCAAGAAAACGGAGCTCAAGCTCACCAACGTAGCGCGAGCCAGCCTTGAAGAACTGATGCTCGATTTCAGCGATTTCCTTCGGCAGCGCGGATTCCGCCAGTGGGACAAAAGCTCGCCGGAGGCTCAGGCGGCGCGGCGCCGGTACTCGTCCGACCAGCCGGACAAGTCTGACCTGTCCGACATCAGGACAGCCGCACCCGAAGTGACGGCGAACACCATGCTCTGTTTGATCAATCAAGCCAGCTACCTTCTCCACCGGCAACTTCAGCGTCTCGAAAAAGACTTCCTCGAAAAGGGCGGTTTCACGGAGCGCCTTTATGAGGCGCGCACGAAAAGCCGGGCTGACTCGTCAGGCCAGCCCGACCAGTCCGACCGGTCCGGCAAGCCCGACAAACCCGCCACCCCATGCTGCCCCCGCTGCAATAAGCCCATGCGTCAGCGCACCGCCCGGCAAGGGCCCAATGCCGGCAAACCGTTTTGGGGCTGCAGCGGTTATCCCGATTGCAAAGGCACACGACCATGCTAGACGCGCAAACCAAAGCAAAAATTGATTCCGCCCGTGACATTCTCGTCGGCAAGGTGCCGGACCCGAAATCCCAGGTTGAGCAGATCACCATCGCGCTGATCTATAAGTTCATGGACGACATGGACCGCCAGTCCGAAGAACTGGGCGGCAAGGCGAGCTTCTTCACCGGCGAATTCAAGAAATACCGCTGGGCGCAACTGCTCGACAAACGCTACGGCGGCCACGAACGCCTGCTTCTCTATGCCGAGGGCATCGAGAAGATGAACGAGAACAAGAATATCCCCCAGCTTTTCCGCGATATCTTCAAGGGCGTATTTCTGCCCTACCGCGACCCCGAAACCCTCAACCTGTTTCTCAAGGAAATCAACGGCTTCAGCTACGACCACAGCGAACGGCTCGGTGATGCTTTTGAGTATCTCCTTTCCATTCTCGGAACCCAGGGCGATGCCGGCCAGTTCCGCACCCCGCGCCACATCATTGATTTTATCGTCGCCGTGGTGGACCCGAAGAAAAACGAGACGATTCTGGACCCCGCCTGCGGCACGGCCGGGTTCCTGATTTCCGCTTACAAACACATCCTTGCCGCGCACAGTCCGAATAGTCCGACCTCTCCGACAAGTCAGACTCCTCTGACTGTCACCGCCTCCCTCACCCCCGACGAGCGCGCGCGGTTGATGGCGAACTTCCGCGGCTATGACATTGCCCCCGACATGGTGCGGCTGGCCCGTGCAAACCTCTATTTGCACGGCTTTCCGAATCCGACCATTCACGAATACGACACGCTGACCAGCGAGGAGCGCTGGGATGAGCGATGCGATGTTATCCTCGCCAACCCGCCGTTCATGACACCGAAGGGTGGCATTCGCCCGCATAATCGGTTTTCGATCAAAGCCAAGCGCAGTGAAGTGCTCTTCGTGGACTACATTGCCGAGCATCTTACCCCCGGTGGACGCGCGGGGATCATCGTGCCGGAGGGCATCATTTTTCAAAGTCAGAACGCCTACAAAGCGCTGCGCAAGATGTTGATTGAAGATTATCTGTGGGCTGTCGTCAGTCTGCCCGCCGGTGTGTTCAATCCCTACAGCGGCGTGAAGACGAGCATTCTGTTTCTGGATCGGAACCTCGCGAAGCGGATGGATGATGTGCTGTTCGTGAAGATAGAGAACGACGGCTTTGACCTCGGCGCGCAGCGAAGGCCGATCGAAAGGAACGATCTGCCCGCCGCGCGCCGCGCGCTGCAAGAATGGCAGACCTCAACCCGTCTTGCTGATCAGGTCGGTTTGGTTCACGCCGTCCCGCGAAAGCGGCTACTGGCCGCGCCGGATATCAGTTTGTCGGGCGACCGCTACCGAGCCGTGAAGGTTCACACCGGCAAATGGCCGATGGTGAAGCTGGGGGAGGTATGTGAACTCATTGGAGGTGGGACACCGTCAAAAGCGGAGAAGCGCTATTGGACAAACGGAACGGTCAAATGGATTTCAGCCAAACATATTGATGAGTACGACCATCTGGCTGGCTGGGAGCTGATCACAAGGGAGGCAGTTAAGAATACCGCCACGAATATCGTTCATGCAAACACAGTAGTTCTGGTGAGTCGCGTATCAGTGGGCAAAATGACTTTGCTCAAAGAACCGGTTGCCGTGAATCAAGACCTTACCGGTTTTTTAGTTCGTGATTCCTCTTGCTTGAGTTCGCCGTTTCTCTTCTATACGCTGAAAGGATGTGTGGGGCGTATTGTTGGGGCGGCACAGGGGCTTGGTGTCAGAGGTGTCACCCGGAGATTCCTCGCTGATCTCGAAATCCCGCTTCCGCCGCTGGCGGAGCAGGAGCGGATTGTGGCGGAATTGGAGGGGTATCGCAAATCTATCGAAGACAAGAAACAGGAAATTACCCGACTTGAACAAAAAATTCAGAAACGAGTTGCTTCGATCTGGGACGAGTGAGCTGGTGGACGCGAACCTCGCCCTGATTGCGCGAATGGAGGCGAAGATCAAGGCGAAGCTGGATGAGGTGTGGGGTGAGCCGTCCGTCGCCCCGTCCGAACTGTCCGACACGTCCAACCCGTCCGACTCTCTCCCATGAAAACGATCAAAGACATGCCGGAGCACAGCCGTCCGCGCGAAAAACTGCGCGAGCGCGGTCCGGCCGCGCTGACCGACGAAGAATTGGTCGCCGCGATTCTGGGACGCGGGATGGTCGGCATTGATGTTCGTACGATGGCCCGGCAGGTCGCCAGGTTGATCCGCGAACACAAGGAGAATCTGACGCTGGCGCAGCTCACCACCGTGCCCGGCATCAAGTTGGCCAAGGCCGCGCAAATCCTTTCGGCTTTCGAGCTGGCTCGACGGTATTTGTTGCGCGAAACGGTGAAGATCGTCACCGCGCAGGATGTCCTGCCGCTCGTGGCCGACATCGCGGGCAAGCCGCAGGAACACTTTTTGTGCCTTTCCCTCAATGGGGCGCATGAGGCGATCGAAAAACGCATTGTCACCATCGGTTTGTTGGATCAGAGCCCGGTGCACCCGCGGGAGGTCTTTGCCGACGTGATTGCCGACCGCGCCGCCGCCGTCATTTTTGTTCACAACCACCCGTCCGGCGACCTCCAACCGAGCGCCGCCGACCGCCGCACCCACGAGCAACTGACCGAAGCGGCGAAGATTCTTGGCCTACGCGTGCTCGATCATGTGATTGTGTCGAAGAAGGGATATTTCAGCTTTCAGGAGGCTGGTTTGATTTGATGTGGAGCCGCCGCAGGCTTGACGGCGGGGCGGGGAAGGCCAGCCCCCGACGCAGGCCGCGCAAGGGGGGTGGGGGGGGGAGTGGTGGCCCCTGTTTAAGTTACTCGATGCCAAGATGTCTATCGTATAGCCTAGATCGGAAGAGCGTCG
>CAZNGD010000057.1:0-10083 GCA_964572295.1 uncultured Verrucomicrobiota bacterium | reverse complement strand
AACGCTGGGTCAGCGCGTCCCAGACGGTGGGGACGGTCAGGCGTTCGAGTTCACCTTCCGGAGCGCGGAGGATGGTGATTTGCCCACGGCCGCGCGGCGCCCAGGTTTCGGCATCCGACGGCCCAAACAGGGCGACCACCGGCAGGCCGACGGCGGCCGCCAAATGCGTAATGCCCGAATCGTTGCCGAGGAAGCGCTCGGATTCAGCCAAAATGGCGGCAAGTTCAACCAACGTCAGCCCTTCGAGCCGGGGCAGGTCCGGCAGGTCGCGGGCGAGTCTGGCGGCGGCTTCGGTATCGGCTTCGCCCACCACGGCGGCGGCTTCCCTGCCGGCGGTGCGCAGGCGGTGCAGGATTTCCGCAAAGCGGTCGGCGGGCCAGGTTTTCGCCGGGCTGCCACTGCCGGGATGCACCACAACCGGCCGGCCGCGAATGCCGAGCGCTTGCAGGCGGCGGCGCGCAGCAGCGCGGGCTTCGCCGGACAAATCCAGTTCCGGGACCAAATCGGTTTCGTAGATGGCCAGCGCTTGCAGCGGTTCCAACAGAAATGGAATGGCATGGCCGCGTTTGATGATCGGCGACCCGCTCAATACCTGCTTCGCGCCGGCCAGCAGCAGGTTGCTGCGCACTTGGCCAACCGGGTCATGCAGGTAGTTGCAGGTGAGATCGAACGAGCGCACGGCGGCGACTTGGGCATCGGTAAATTGCGGCTGCGGCACGAAGAAACGCGCCATCTCCGCGCGGTCGAGCGAGAGGACGGATTCGGCCAGCCCACCCGCCACGGCCAGATCGGCAATGTGCGGATAGCCCCAAATCTCGATGTGGGCCGACGGCCAGCGCGCGCGCAAGGCTTGCAGCACGGGAAGTGTGACGATGAAATCGCCGATGGCGCCGCCGCGCAACACCAGAAATCGCGGGGCATGGGAAACAATGGCGTCGGCCATGGCGCGGCGCTTAACGCAGGTGGGCCACCCCGGCCGCCAACAAAATCACGCCAACCACCAACTTGGCGATGGCGATCATGCGCAGCCCGTGCGGATGCGCCAGCGGTTTGGCGGTCATACGACGGAAGAACCACGGATACAACACCAGCAGCGCGCCAACCACCACCCACGCGTAGGCGATGGCCACAATCACCAGCCGCCAGGCGGAATCGTGCCAACGCACGCTATTGAGCATGGGGTTGGCCAGCAGGAGCAGCAGCCCGCCAAGCGCGCGCGGCGCGAGCAGTTCTTCGAGCAGCCACACCACCAGAATAAACACCACCACGCCCAGCACCGGCACCAGCGGCTGGTACGGCGTGAACCACCCCAACGCGGCGTGGCGCACCACCCACGTCACCCAAAAAAGGTCCACCGCCGCCAGCACCCACCCCGCCCACTTGGCGCGCGGAAAGGCCTCCAGACCTTGGCGCGTCGCGCCGGGACAACGCCACAGCACCGTGCCGGTCAGCGCACTCAGGAATCCCAGCAGAATGAGCAGGTCACCAAGATACCGGGCTGGAGCCATCGTCTTGTCCTCGGCTGGGCGTGGCGCGCGTTTTCTTGGCGGGCGCCGATTTTTTGCCGGCGGCTTGGCGCCGGGCGCGTACGTCGTCCAAACTCTTGGGGAAGGGATGCGCGGGCGGCAGCGCGGGCGCCACCAGCGTGCCGGGGTCTGCCGGATCGGCGCTGAAGGGTGTGCCGCCCTGCACTTCCCAATCGCCGGTTTCGGCGCGCGCCAGGCGAATGGTCCCCGCCGTGCCGACATAGAGAGTGGCGCCCAACGGCCCGCCGTCATAACTGAATTGCGAATGCACAAAACGATCCGGCGCGGTTTGGTGCAGGGTGTGGAATACGCCGTTGCGACCCAATTCCAGCGCGGGCACAAAAAAGCGAATGACCCGGCCCAGCTCATACACCCCAAGGCAAATGCCGGCCTGGGGATTATCCAGCCGGAAAAACAGCCGGTCGTTGCGGTCGCGGTTGAGTTGCCGCAGCGAGGCTTCCCGCGCGGTGGCGGTGTTGGGCACGCCGTAGGCGCGCTGCAGCAGCTCCAGCCCCGGCTGCACTTCCAGAAATTGCGCGGCACCGCTGAAACGCGTGCCGGCAAACTCCAGCACGGGGGTCACCTTGTAGGTCTGGCCCTTGATGAATACATAGGCCTCAAGCAGGTTCACATCCACCTCGCGGGTTTCGCCGGCGGGAATCAGGATGGGCCGGGTCAGCAACGGGCGGCCCGTGGTGGGCACCGTCGAAGTGGGCTGATCTTCCACCACGAAGGCCAACTGCGCATTGCCGCGCGATGTGAAATCCAGCGTGACGCCGGATTGATTCACCACGCGCACGGTGGCCCGCACCGGCTCCATGAGCAGGGTGCGGTTATGCGTCAGCGACCACGTCAACTCCACCTGCGCCCAGCCCGGCGCGGCCCACAGCAACACGCCCGCCAATGCCAAACCCCACGCCAGATGCCGCTTCATGCCCGCTCCTAGCGCCCGATTTCCAGCCGCGATGCCGCGCGTGGCGGCAGGCCGGCCTCGCGGATTTTCTTCTGGGCGGTGGCAATGTCGTATTCCACGCGGCGCAGCTCCACGACGTTATGCACCATGTCGTAAATGGCGTAGGCCGCGCGCGGATCGCCGTCGCGCGGCTGGCCGACACTGCCGACGTTGATGTAGTACTTGCGGCCGCCGGTAATGAGCAGCTTGGTGTAGAGCCCGCCACGCACGATGCCCGCTTTCTCGAACGCCAGCGGCACGTGCGTATGCCCGAAGAAGCACACCGAACACATCTGATAGGCAAAGTTGGCCTCGGCCTCCAGCTTGTCGAACACATAGCCCCACATGTCGGGATTATCCAGCGTGGCATGCACCAGCATGAAGGTCTCGACCGTGCAGGAAAAGCGCAGGTTGCCCAGCCAGGCGCGCTGTTCATCATTCAGACGCTTGCGCGTCCAATCCACCACATCCGCCGCCAGCGGATGGAAGCCGTTGAGATTCTCCTGCCGCGAACAATAATGATCGTGGTTGCCACGCACCACGTTATCGCCGCACAGCTCGCGCACCTTGGCGAGGCACAGCTCCGGATCGGCATTGTAGCCAACGATGTCGCCCACGCAGCAGAAGCGGGTCACGCCCTGCTTCTGGGCATCGTCCAACACCGCGCTCAACGCCTCCCAGTTGGCGTGAATATCTCCGAGAATGGCGTATTTCAAATTCATGGCGCTACTCCGAAGACGATTCGCTGCTGGGCGCGGCCGCCGCAGGCTCCGGCGGTGACGCCTCGACGGTGGAGGCCGCCACCGGCTCCGACGCCGCCACCTCCGGCACGGCTGGCTCCGGCAGCGGTTCGGGGGCCGGCTCCGGCGGTGGTTCCGGCGCGGTGTCCGCAGTTGGTTCCGGCGTGATTGCCACCGCATCGGCCACCGGCGCAGCTACTTCTGTTTGGGCCGTGGTCGCCGCAGGCTTGGTCTCGGCGGGGCCGCGCGGCAATGCCAGCGTGGCGTTGAAGAACTCAATCACGCCGCCCGTGGCCACCTGATTGTTCAAATGCAGCAGCAGCTCCGCAGCATCCGCTTCTTCGGGATTCCGGCCGGGGCGCAGCCCTTCCAGCACCTGTTGGCGGGTGGCGCCGGGATGCTGTTCAATGTAGTCCACGATTTCCTTCACGAGCGGCGGCGCGGCGCTCAGGTCCACCGGCTTGGGCAGCACGGCGGTCACGTACGTTTCGCGCGCGTTCACCTTGAACAGATGCAGCCGCATGTGGCGGAAAGCCGGCCGCAACGCCAGCGCCAGCGTGAACGGGAAACGGCTTTCGCGTTGCCACGCCAGCGACACCGCCTGCCGCAGCGAGCCGTCATCATATTTTTTGGCTTGGCGGGCGGGCAGCAGGCAGCGGCCCGATTCGCGCAAGAGCCCATTGACTTTGCCCGCGCGCACCCAGTCTTGCGCCTGGGGACGGTTCCACGCCTCGGCCTCCCGCCCCTCCGGCGGAGTGGCCAGCCGATAGGTCGTCTTTTTGCGCAGCGAATCCTGCCACTGCTGCACCAGCGCTTCGTCGCGCACGGTTTCAATGTGACCCAGATATTCCGCCTTGGACATGTGCGCGAAACGACGCGACCACAACTCCTGGATTTTTTCGTTATAGCCGTGGTGGTTGGGCGGCCCCAGCAGCGCGCCGCTTAATCCGCAGCGCGCCACAAACGTAAAGTTGCCCGCCGGCGGTTCGCAGTCTATTTCTTCAATCGTGAAAAACTTGTCGAGGTGGTCATGCAGCACATGCGCCTCGGCATTCGCCCGCTGGCGAAACACCCGCTTGCACTCCAGACATTGCACCAGCGTGGGCCGCGGCTGGCCGGCTTCCGCGGGCGGCATTTCCAACTTCACCAAGTGGGAATCCTCGCGGCTCAAAAACTGCTGCGCAATGTCAATCAGGGGATAGGCGCGGCGGCTGGCCTGAATATCGCGCACCACCAAAGCCAAACGCTCCCGGTCCGGCAAAAAAGAAACCTTGACGTTCAGCCGCGGCAAGGCCTCGCGCGGTGGCCGCCGATCCTCCCATGGCCGTCCCCCGTCACGGCGGGGTTCGCGCCGCCCGCCCGCCGCGCCCCGTGGAAAGCGACCGCCCTCGCGCGGCGCTCCCGGCCGCCCATCCGCGCGCGGCCGATCATCACGCCGCCCCCCCCCACTGCGGCCGCCGCCGCCCGCCGGTCGCGGCCCGCGACGATCGCCGCCCGGTGACCGCCGGAAGGATCCCGGCCGCCGCTCGCGCCCGCCCGCCCGCCGGTCGCGTTCATCGCCCCCGTCGCCCTCGTGGCGCACGTAGGGATTTTCCGGCGGGGTCCGGGCCCATGTCGGCACAAAATTCAACTCCAACGCAAGGTCCGGCTTGTTGTCTTGCGTCTGCTTTTCCGGGCTGGCCTCTTCGTCCATGTTCATGCTCATTTCATCGCGGGCCCGCGAGCGCGCCGCAGGCCCCACCAAAGCCGCCCCGTGGCGACTTCGCTCGTTCCTTTCTCGGCAGCCCACACCGCAGCTCCCAGCGCCAACATCTAACACAGCTCGCCTTGGCTGGCAACGGGCAACTGACCGGAATCATTCCCGCGTCAAGTATGCCCCTGCCTGGCGGGCGGGACGAAGCTCCATGGGCATACTGCGAGTCCCGCACCACGCGGCCGCCGGGGCGGAATCCTCGCGCCGCCGGACAACCGGGATGAAATTGAAATGATTTTTTCAGCCTGAATCATTCACCCGAGTTCCTCATTGTACGCCCGGCAATTTCGCTGATTCGGGCTTTTGTCGGGCGGGAATGGTTGAGGAACGATACCTTCCCGCCGGGAACGGCGGGAAGGTCTGCGACCACTCCAGCTCTACAAGCCAATCCGAAACAGGACGGCTACAGAATGAATGAAAATGCGCGAACAATTCGCCCGACTCATCGTAACCATCCGTAACAGCGCTTTCATCCCGGTTGCTGAATGACAACAAAAAAGCGGGGCGCGTGCTGCACGCGCCCCGCGGTGGGAGCGGGTCGGTTTAGTACATATCGCCCATGCCGCCCATGCCGCCGCCGGGCATCGGCGGGGTGGCTTCCTTCTTCTGCGGGATCTCGGCCACCATGGCCTCGGTCACCAACAGGAGCCCCGCAATGCTGGCCGCGTTCTGCAGCGCGCTGCGCGTGACCTTGGTCGGATCAATGATGCCGGCCTTGATCATGTCCACATACTCGCCGGTCGCCACGTCGTAGCCGTAGGCGCCCTTGCCGTTGCGCACATCCTGCACCACGATGGAGGCATCCAGGCCCGCGTTTTCGACCAATTGCCGCAGCGGGGTTTCGCACGCGCGGCGCACGATGGCCACGCCGATCTTGGCATCGCCGGTCACCTTCAGGTCATCCAGCGCGGCCTGCGCGCGGATCAACGCCACGCCGCCACCCGGCACAATGCCTTCTTCGACGGCCGCGCGGGTCGCGTGCAGCGCGTCTTCCACGCGCGCCTTCTTTTCCTTCATCTCCGTCTCGGTCGCGGCGCCAACATTGATGACGGCCACGCCGCCGGCCAGCTTGGCCAGGCGCTCCTGGAGCTTCTCGCGGTCGTAGTCGGAGGTGGTTTCCTCAATCTGGCGGCGGATTTGCGCAATCCGGCCCTGGATGTCGCTGGTCTTGCCCGCGCCTTCCACGATCGTGGTGTTGTCCTTGTCAATGCTGATCCGCTTGGCGCGGCCCATGTCCGCCAACGAGAGGCTCTCGAGCTTGATGCCGAGGTCTTCGCTGATGAACTTGCCGGCGGTAAGGACCGCAATGTCTTCCATCATGGCCTTGCGGCGGTCGCCGAAGCCGGGGCTCTTGACCGCGCACACTTGCAGCGTGCCGCGCAGCTTGTTCACCACCAGCGTCGCCAACGCTTCGCCTTCGATGTCTTCGGCGATGATCAACAACGGCTTGCCGCTCTTGGCCACGTTTTGCAGCACCGGCAGCAGCTCCTGCAGGTTCGAGATTTTCTTCTCGAACAACAGGATGTAGGCATCTTCCAGCATGACTTCCATCGTGTCCGCCTTGGTCACGAAGTACGGGCTGAGGTAGCCCTTGTCGAACTGCATGCCTTCCACCACGTCCAGCGTGGTCTCTATGCCCTTGGCTTCTTCCACCGTAATCGTGCCGTCTTTGCCGACCTTTTCCATCGCCTGGGCGATGATCTTGCCGATGGCCACTTCGCCGTTGGCGGAAATGGTGCCGACCTGCGCGATTTCTTCGTTGTCCTTCACCTTCTTGCTCTGCTTTTGCAGCGCATTCACGATCGCTTCCGTCGCGCGGTCAATGCCCTGGCGAATGCCCATGGGGCTGGCGCCGGCGGTCACGTTCTTCAGGCCGTCGCGATAGATCGCTTCCACCAGCGCGGTCGCGGTCGTGGTGCCGTCGCCGGCCACGTCGCTCGTCTTGCTGGCCACTTCGCGCACCATCTGCGCACCCATGTTTTCAAACGGGTTTTCCAGTTCGATTTCCTTGGCGACGCTGACGCCGTCCTTGGTAATCGTCGGGCTGCCGAATTTCTTTTCGAGCACCACGGTGCGGCCGCGCGGCCCCAGCGTGCTCTTGACGGCCTTGCTCAACTTTTCGATGCCCTTGAGCACCAATTGCCGGGCCTCGGCTTCATATACAATCTGCTTTGCTGACATGTTCGTTTACTCCTGTGGACCTTGTTTATTCCAGGATGGCGAGGATGTCTTCCTCACGCATGATCTGGTATTCCTTGCCGTTGAGCTTCAGCTCCGTGCCGCCATACTTCGGCATCAGAACCTTGTCGCCCTTCTTGACGTTGAACGGAATCTTTTTGCCGTCGTCATCCAGCTTGCCGGTGCCGACCGCAATCACGATGCCCTGCTGCGGCTTTTCCTTGGCGGTGTCGGGAATAATGATCCCGCCCTTCTTCACTTCCTCTTCCTTCGCGGGCTCGACAAGCACGCGATCACCCAATGGTTGGATCTTCATGGTCTAGGTTTCTCCTGTTTGGTTGAACGCGGCCGGCCCGCCGCGGAACTCCCGCGGCTGACCGGACCGTTGTTTATTTTTATTTTGAATTCTTGGTGGGATCGTCATCCACCATCTCGAAGTCGGCATCCATAACGTCGCCTTCGGACTTGGCGGACTCCGGCGGCGGCGGCGGGGTGCCCCCCCCGGCGGCGCCTTCGCCCGGCGACTGCTTGGCCTGGGCGTACAGGTCGGCGGAAATCGCCTGCCAGTCGCTGGTCAGCTCGTCACTGGCCTTCTTGATGGCATCCGTGTCGCCGCCCTGGATCGCGGTCTTCAACGCCTGAATGCTGTTCTCCACCTTGAGTTTCTTGTCGGACGGGACTTTCTCCCCGTTATCCTTGAGGAACTTTTCGGTTTCGTAGACCAGCGCTTCGGCGCGGTTGCGCGCATCCACCGCCTCGCGGCGTTGGGCATCCTCGCCCGCGTGGGCTTCGGCATCGCGCACCATTTTGTCCACCTCGCTCTTGCTCAGGCCGCTCGACGCCGTGATGGTGATCTTCTGCTCCTTGCCGGTGCCGAGGTCCTTCGCGCTAACCTTGAGAATGCCGTTGGCATCCAAGTCAAAGGCCACTTCAATTTGGGGCACGCCGCGCGCCGCAGGCGGAATGCCATCCAGATGGAACTTGCCGATGGTCTTGTTGTCCGCCGACATCTTGCGCTCGCCCTGCAGCACGTGGATTTCCACCGTCGGCTGATTATCCGCCGCCGTGCTGAAAATTTCGCTTTTCTTGGTCGGGATGGTCGTGTTGCGCTCGATCAGCGGAGTCATCACGCCGCCGAGGGTTTCAATGCCCAGCGTCAGCGGGGTCACATCCAGCAGCAGCACATCCTTGACTTCGCCCTTGAGCACGCCGCCTTGAATCGCCGCGCCCACGGCCACAACTTCATCCGGGTTCACGCCCTTGTGCGGCTCCTTGCCCAGGTGCTTTTCAACCACCTGCTGCACGCGCGGCATCCGGGTCATGCCGCCCACCAGAATCACCTCGTCCAGCTTCTCCTTGGGCAGCTCGGCATCGCGCAGACAGTTCTCCACCGGCACCATGCTGCGGTCAATCAGGTCGCCCACCAGTTGCTCCAGCTTCGCGCGCGACAACGTCACATTCAGGTGCTTCGGCCCGCTGGCATCCGCCGTGATAAACGGCAGATTGATATCGGTGCTCTGCGCGCTGGACAGCTCGCACTTGGCCTTTTCCGCGGCTTCCTTCAGCCGTTGCAGCGCCATGGCATCCTTGGCCAGATCAATCCCGTTGTCCTTCTTGAACTCCGCCACCAGCCAATCAATCACCCGCTGGTCGAAATCATCGCCGCCCAGGTGGGTATCGCCGTTGGTCGCCTTGACCTCGAACACGCCGTCGCCGATTTCCAGCACGGAAATGTCGAACGTCCCGCCGCCCAAGTCATAAACCGCGATTTTTTCGTCGGACTTCTTATCCAGGCCATAGGCCAGGGAGGATGCCGTCGGCTCGTTGATGATGCGCAACACTTCGAGGCCGGCAATCCGCCCGGCATCCTTCGTGGCCTGCCGCTGACTGTCGTTGAAGTACGCCGGCACCGTAATGACCGCCTGCGTGATCGTCTCGCCCAAAAACGCCTCGGCATCCAGCTTCATCTTCTGGAGAATCATCGAGGAGATTTCCGGCGGCGAATACGTCTTGTCGCCAATCTTCACATGGGCATCGCCGTTGGCCGCGCGAACCACCTCGTAGGGCACGCGCTTGGCCTCTTCCTTCACCTCATCATACTTGCGGCCCATGAAACGCTTGATCGAAAACACCGTATTCTTCGGGTTGGTCACCGCCTGCCGCTTGGCCGCCGTACCCACCAACCGCTCGCCACTCTTGGTGAACGCCACAATAGACGGCGTCGTCCGCCCGCCTTCCGCATTCGCCACCACCGTCGGCTGACCGCCTTCCATGATCGCCATGCAGGAATTCGTCGTCCCCAAGTCCATTCCTAATACTTTAGACATCGTTAGCCTCTTCTTTCCTTAAAAAATCTGTGCAACTATTACAAAACTTCCCCAGCTATCAAGCAGCAACCGTGCCAAGATTGGATATTATTTGTAATTCATACCCACTCAATAAATTACAAACTATTCCCTCTTGCCCCAAATCCCGCAATCGCTCAAAACAGCGCCATTCTGTCTCATATAAGAGTCAACTCTGTCGCTATTTGCCCCTCCCCCCCCAAAAAAAATGGCTTATTTTTCTGGTTTTAAGGCCATTTTGGGGTGTTTTTGACAATTTTGGGGCGCAAAACCGGCACTTTTTCCTCATTTTTTGCCGTAGCGTCACACCTCCGCGAGGGCGTTGAGGTTTTGGGGATCACTCCGCATTTGTTGAACGTCACAGGTGAGCGGGCGGTGAACCCACCGCAGGTTCATGATAGCCTCGATGGACTGGTTCGCCGCGTCTTCTTCTGCATCCCTTTCGCGGCGCAGTTCTCGCACCAGTATTCGTCTCCGGACTGGGTGAAGCCATCTGTGCCAAGCTTGATGACGGTGCCACACTTTGAGCAGTGCGTTGGTTCATACGACGGAGGGTCTGGCATCTTCTCGAAGTTGTGCTCGTTGGTTC
>CAZNGD010000056.1:0-10133 GCA_964572295.1 uncultured Verrucomicrobiota bacterium | reverse complement strand
TGCGGCCCGCTGAAATCCTTGCCAACGCCCGGCGGCATCGCGAGTCACCGCAGCCACCTTGATGATGCATTCCGGCACCGGGCAGGCTGTGATGCACATGTCGCAATAGATGCAACGCCGGTTATCAATCTCGAAAAGATATTGGCACTGGTAGCAGCGCAGTCCCTCGGTGGCGGCTTGTTCCCTGGTGAAACCCTGCTCCACCTCGGCGTGCGGTTGATCCGGCGCGAGCGCGGCGAGCTTCATCGCCTGTCGCGGAATGGCATCCATTTCCCGCGTGCGGCCGGTGGAGGGCACCACGGGGCCAATCTGGATGTCGTCGCCCAGCCGCGGTGTTCCCATCAGAAAATGATCCACTGCGCGGACCACGCGTTTGGCGTGGCCGATGGTATCAATCAGCGAAGTGGAGCCAGTGGCCACATCGCCCGCCAGGAAAACGGGGGGTTGCGTGGAGGCTGGCCGAATGGGCCGTTGTCCCGTGCCCAACAAAACGGTATTCGCCGGAATGGTGAATTCCGTGCCCGGCACGCCTTCGTATTGCCGCCGCCCTTGGGCATCCGGCTTCCCCGGCCTCGTTCGCGCCAGTTGGATTTGCTCCAAGCGGGCGGCGCCTTCGCAAACCAGCGGCATCACGCGCGTTTCCAGCAAGATGCCTTCGGCCGCCAAAGCGGCCATCTCGTCGGCGCTGATGTACATTTCGGCCTCGGAACGCCGATAATACATGCGCACCTCTGCTGCGCCCAACCGTCGCGCGATTCGCGCGCAATCCACGGCCGTGAACCCGCCGCCAATGACCACCACCCGCCGGCCAATGGGCGGGTTCTCGCCGCGATTCACCTGCCGTAAAAAAGGCAGGCCGTGCATCACGCCCGGCAAATCAGCGCCGGGCAAATCCGGCAGCACCGGCTCCTGCGCGCCGGTGGCCCAGACCACGGCGTCATGGGAGCGGCGCAATTCGTCCACGTTGGCGTTCACGCCCAGATGCAGCTTGATCCCCACCGCCAGGACTTGGGCCACTTCGTGCGCAATGATGTCCCGCGGCAAACGAAACAGCGGGATGCCCTGCACCATCAGCCCGCCCGCTTGATCCTCTTTTTCAAACAGGTCCACCGCGTGGCCCAGACGGCACAATTCGCGGGCGACGGTCAACCCGGCGGGGCCTGCGCCCACGACGGCGACACGCTTGCCGCTGGCCGGAAAAATCGGGTCCATCACAATGGGCGCGGTGTGCCGGCGAAAATCGGCGGCGGCGCGTTTGGCCACACGAATGGCCACGGCCTCGCCCAGGCCCTCCCGGCCATGACGGCAAACGGTTTCGCACGGCTGGGTGCACACGCGGCCCAGCACCCCCGGAAACACGTTGTCCCGCAGATTGATTCGATAGGCGGTGTCATAATCGCCCTTGGCGATGGCCGCGAGATAACCAGGGATAGCGGTATGGGCGGGGCAGGCATACTGGCACGGCACACTCACCCGGAACTGATCAAAATCGCGCGCGGCAGCCACCGTGCCACTTGCGGCCGATAGCATTTTGTCCTGAATGTCGCCTCTCGCCATGCCCAACGCTCGATGTCTGAACCGGCAACCTACCACGCCCCCCGGCGGGCTTCAACGAAAACACCGTTGCGGTTTGGCGCGGCCGTTGCGCGGCGCGGGCGCGCCCTTATGGGGCCGGGTCGGGCGGGGCGAAGGTGATCTGGTAACGGTCGAGGGTGGCGCCTTCGGCCAGGGCGAGATTGGCGCACTGTTTGTTGTAGTCCATGAGCGCTTGCACGGCCGCATGGCGGGCGGAGGTCAGGTTGCGCTGCAGTTGCAGCACGACGAAGCTGGTGCTTTTGCCGCGGTCGAGCTTGTGCTGTTCGGCCAGCAGGGCCTGCCGGGCGTAATCGCGGGCATCGCGGGTGGCTTGCAGGCGTTCATAGCCGGCGGCAACCGCATGGACCGCGTTATCCACCTCGACCAGAATCTCCTCCTCCTGTTGGCGCAACTGCAGCTTTATTTTGTCGGCGGCCAGGAGGCTTTGCGTGTGCCGGGCTTGCGCGGCGCGGTTGCCCAGCGGGATGGTCAGCGTGACGCCTGCGGACCAATAAGGCTCATTGGCGGATTCCCACTGCTGGAACACGCCGTGGGAATCGCGCTCGTCGTTGGCGGCCACCCCCGCGTTGCCCACCAGATTGAGCGCGGGCCGGGTTTGGTCGCGTTGATAGGCCACCACCACATCCTGCCGCGCCAACGCGAGGCGCGTCTGCCGCAGCTCCGGACGTTGCGCCAGCGCCTGGGCGCTGCTGGCGGCGATGTCGGTGGCGACCGGCTCCGTCACCAGCTCGCCAACCGGCGTAATGGTCACCGCGCCCGTTTGACGATGATCGGCATACACCAGCAGCTTGAGCCGGTTTTGCGCTTCCATATAGGTTTGTTTGGCGGCGCTGACATCCGCGCGCGCCGCCGCCGCCTGACTCTCCGCCTGTTTTTCATCCAGAATGGACATCGCGCCGATTTGCACTTTGTGCCGATTGTCCTCATAAAGCCGGGTGGCCAGTCGCAGCGCCTCTTCCTGCACGGCGATGCTCTCCAACGCTTGCGCCAAACCAAACCACGCCACTTCCACATTGTGGATGGTATTGACCATGGCGGTTTCCAACTGCACCAGAGCCTCGGCGGACAGTTGGCGGGCGAGAGTCACCTGATGGCGCGTGGCATCGGTGGTGAATCCCCGCAGCAGCGGTTGCGTCAAGGTCACTCCCGCGCTGCCGGTGCGGGTGTCGAATGGGTCGCCGCTCCGCGAGCCTTCGGCGCGGCCCAGCTTGGCGCCGACTTCGTAGCGGAGCCCGCCCAGCGCGGTCGCGCCGCCAATGGACGCTTCGTAACCGTCGCGGTCGGTGTCGGTGCCCGCATCCGTCAGCCGCGCGCCAGTCTCCGTGGCCGTCCCCTCGATTTCCGTGTGCGTTCGTTGGGCGGACAGGGTGAGTTGCGGATCATAGCCGCCGAGCGCGGCGCGGACATCTTCCTGGGCCGAGCGGCTCGTCAGCTTTTCGATTTGCAGCGCCAGATTATGTTCCAACGCCAAGGCCACGCATTCGGCCAGCGTCAGACCTTGCGTGGTGTCGGCTGGCGCGGGCGCCGCGCCCGCCGTGGTCAGAATCAACAGCCCGCCCGCCACGCCGACTCGCCACCAGAAGGGGGATTTATTCATAACGCAATGCCTCGATGGGGTCCAACCCGGCCGCCTTGCGCGCGGGATAAAAACCAAAAAAGATGCCAATGGCCGCGCTGAACAAAAATGCCAGCGCCACCGATTGCGGCGAGACCAGCGTATTCCAGCCCAACTCCGAGGACACAATCTGCGCCACGGCAATCCCCAGCCCAATGCCCAACAGGCCGCCGCCGACACTCAGCACAACGGCCTCCACCAGAAACTGCAACAGGATGTCGCTGCCGCGCGCGCCGACCGCCATGCGCACGCCGATTTCGCGGGTGCGTTCCGTCACGCTCACGAGCATGATGTTCATGATGCCAATGCCGCCCACCAGCAGCGACACCCCGGCAATCGCCCCCAGAAGAATGGTCATGGTCTGGGCGGTGGCCGTGGCCATTTCCATGATTTCCTGCTGGCTGCGCACATGAAAATCATCATCGCCCTCATCGCGGATTTTGTGCCGCTGGCGCAGCAGGGCGGTAATGTCCGCCATGGCGGGTTCCACCATCGCCGCGCTTTCCACCTGCACCGAAATGGAGCGGAAACTATCGGCGCCGGTCAGCCGCACCAACGCGCTGGACCAGGGCATCAGCACCAGATCATCCTGATCCGAGCCCATCATGCTCATGCCCTTGGGCTTGAGCAGGCCGATCACCTGATAGGGCACATTCTGGATGCGCACCACCTGCCCCACGGGGCTGGCCTCGCCAAACAGGTTGGTGGCCACGGTTTGCCCCAGAATGGCCACCTTGGCCTTGGTCTTGATGTCGAGCGCCGAAAAGTTGCCGCCTTCCGCAAAACTCCACCCGCGAATCTCCACATAATCTTCGCCCGCGCCATTGACGGTGGTGTTGACGTTCTGGTTGCCGGCCATGACCTGCGCGCCCTTGCGCACATCGGGCGTGGCGCGAATCAGGCCGGGGATCTCTTCGCGGATGGCCTCATAATCCTGCCGGGTGAGGGTGGGGGCGCTGCCCCAGCCGCCGCGCACGCCGCCGCGCGAAGTCGCGCCCGACATCACCAGAATCGTGTTTTGCCCAATCTGCGCGATGCTGGCGGCCACCTGTTCCCGCGCGCCGGTGCCGATGGCCACCATGGCAATCACCGCCGCCACGCCGATGATAATGCCCAGCATGGTCAGCCCGGTGCGCATCAGATTCCGGCGCAGCGCGCGCAGCGCAATCGTCCAGGTGGCGGAGAACTTCATGCGTCCGCCTCCGTGGCATCCGGCAAAGCGGCCAATTCCCGGGCGGCATTCAGCCGGTCTGCAACCGGGCGGTCGCTGACGATCCGGCCATCGCGCATCAGAATTGCGCGGCGGCAAAACCGGGCGATATCCGGCTCATGCGTCACCATGAGGATCGTCATGCCCTTGTCATTCAGGCCTTGGAAAATGCCCATGATGTCGAGGCTGGTGCGCGTATCGAGATTGCCGGTGGGTTCATCCGCCAGCAGCAGCGCCGGCTCATTCACCAGCGCGCGGGCGATGGCCACGCGCTGTTGCTGACCGCCCGACAACTGGCTGGGGTGGTGCATGGCGCGGTCCGCCAGCCCCACCCGGGCCAGCGCGGTCAGCGCGCGGCGGTGTAGCGAGCGGCGGCCATATCCCTGCGCGGCATACAGCAGCGGCAGCTCCACGTTTTCCAATGCGGTGGTGCGCGAAAGCAGGTTGAAGCCTTGAAACACAAAGCCCAGCCGCTGATTACGCACCCGCGCCAAATCGTCGGGTGCGCGCGCGCTGACATCTTCGCCATCCAACCGGTACTGCCCGGCCGTCGGGCGGTCGAGGCAGCCGAGCAGATTCATCAACGTGGATTTACCCGAACCGCTCGCGCCCATGATGGCCACAAACTCGCCGGGCATCACGCTCAACGTCACGCCGCGCACCGCATGCACCGCCACCTCCCCCGTCTGGTACACCTTGTCCAGACCGGTAAGCTGAATGACGGGATGGGGGGCGTGCGTCATGAGTCTAGCGGTGGCGGGGGCCGGGTGGTTGCGGCATAAATGGCGAAGTGGAAGCCGTGCGCGCGGCTTCCTTTTCCGCCGTGGACAGAATGCCGGTGACCACCTGCTCACCGGCCTGCGGGGCGGGGCCGACAACTTCGGTCCATGTGCCATCGCTGATGCCCAGCTCGGCCACCTGCCGCACCAGATGCCCATCCGCCGCCAGCACATACAGGGGTTTGTGGGAAGCCAGCGCATCCCGCGCGGCCGCCGGGGCGCGGCGTTGGCCTGCGGGGCGTTCACGCGCCGCGCGTTCACCCGCCGGGCGGGCGGCAGGGGAAGGGGGCGCGTCGCCCGCCGGTACTTCGGCCGGCACGATCACGGCATTTTCCGGCGGACGGAAGCGCAAGGCGGCATTCGGCACGCGCACCACCTGCTCGCGCTTGGCGGTAATCACCGCGGAGTTCGCCGTCATGCCCGGACGCAGCTTCAGGTCGGGATTGCGCACATTGACGATGGCCATGTAATTCACCACGCCCTGATTGGTCATCGGTTCGTAGCGCACCTGGCTGACCAAGCCGGTGAACGTCCGCTCGGGGAAGGCATCCACGGTGAACGTCACGGCTTGGCCGCTCTCGACCCCGCCCACATCCGCCTCGGAAATCTGCGCTTCGATGCGCATCTCGCGTAAATCCTGCGCCAGCGTAAAGAGCGTCGGCGCATTCAGGCTGGCGGCCACGGTTTGCCCCACATCCACCGCGCGCGAAATCACCACGCCATCCATGGGCGAGACAATCGTGGTTTTTTCCAAATCCACCCGCACCTTGCTGACACTGGCTTCGCGCACCTTCAGCGTGGCTTCCGCCTGCGCCAGGGAGGCCTCGGCTTCGTCGTAATCGGCCTGGCTCACCAGCTCCAAGCCGCGCAACTCCTGCGCGCGCCGGAAATTGGCCGCCACCAACTTGAGGTTGGCCCGCGCACTATCCAGCTCCGCCACCGCCTGTTCGAGTTGCCGTTCATAGGTGGAGGCATCCAGTCGGGCGAGGATTTGGCCGTTGGTGACCACCGCATTATAGTCCGCGAACAACTCCACAATTTTGCCGGAAACCTCGCAGCCGACCGTCACCGTTTGCACCGCGCCCAGCGCCCCGTTGGCCGTCACGGATTGCACAATATCGCCGCGCTCCAGCGTCACGGTTTTATAGGTGGCGGGCCGTTGCCCGTTGCCCCCGCGCCACACCCACCAGCCCCCGGCTCCGGCCGCCGCCACAATCAACAGCCATGGCAGCCATGCTCTTTTTCGCTTTTTCTGCATCTTGTTCTCCACAGGGGTAATAGTCAGCCAGTCGCCGCCGCGCCACCCAAGGTTACAGGCCGCGCGATCTTTTCGCCAGTCCCGCGCGCCGGCGATGATCAGGCCCGCAGCAGCTCGTTGATGGCCGCCGCCGCCTTGCGGCCTTCGCCCATGGCCAGAATGACGGTGGCCGCGCCCAACACGATGTCCCCGCCGGCAAACACGCGCGGCAGGCTGGTGCGGCCGTGTTCGTCCGTCACGATGTGGCCGTTGCGATCCACCGTTAAGCCGGGCGTGGTCTGTTCGATGAGCGGATTGGATTCGTTGCCAATCGCCACAATGACGGCATCCATGTCCATGCGAAATTCGCTGTTCGGGATTTCCACCGGGCGGCGGCGCCCGCTGGCATCCGGCTCGCCCAGCTCATAGCGCAGGCATTCGACGCCCGTCACCCGGCCATTTTCGCCGAAGATTTGCCTGGCGTTTTGCAGGATGTGGAAGCGCACGCCCTCCTCCTTGGCGTGGGCCACCTCTTCCACGCGCGCGGGCATTTCCGCCTCGGTGCGCCGATAAATCAGATGCACCTCGCTGGCGCCGAGGCGCAGCGCCGTGCGCGCGGCATCCATCGCCACATTGCCGCCGCCCAGCACCGCCACGCGCTGCGCCGCATGAATCGGCGTGACGGCGTGCTCGCGGTCATAGGCCCGCATCAGGTTCGAGCGCGTCAAATACTCGTTGGCGGAATAGACCCCCACCAGATTCTCGCCGGGAATGTTCATGAACTTGGGCAACCCCGCGCCCGAGCCGATGAATACCGCGTCGAAGCCGTCTTTGGCGATCAGGTCCGTCACCTTGCGGGTGCGGCCCACCACGAAGTTGGTGCGCAATTCCACGCCCATGCGCCGCAGGGTATCCAGCTCCGCCCGCACGATTTCCTTGGGCAGGCGGAATTCGGGAATGCCATACACCAGCACGCCGCCCGCCTTGTGGAAGGCCTCGAACAACACCACCGTGTGGCCGGCGCGGCGCACATCCGCCGCCACGGTGATTCCGGCCGGGCCGCTGCCGACCACCGCCACGCTTTTCCCGGTGGCGGGCGCGACTTCCGGCGCCGCGGCCTGCCCCTGCAAACGTTCCCAGTCCGCCGCGTAGCGCTCCAAGCGGCCGATCGCCACCGCTTTATCCACCGATTTCAAGCTCTTGCCCACGGTGCACGGCGCCTGGCACTGCGTCTCCTGCGGACACACCCGCCCGCAAACTGCGGGCAGCAAACTGGTTTCCTTGATGACCGCAATCGCCTTGGCCGGATCTCCCGCCGCCAGCGCCGCGATGAACCGGGGAATATCAATCCGCACCGGGCATCCCGCCACACACGGCGCATTTTTACATTGGAGACAGCGCGCCGCCTCCACGCGCATCTGCTCCTCAAAATAGCCCATGGCCACTTCGCGCATGTTTTTGGCCCGCGCGAGCGGGTCCTGCGCGGGCATGTCCTGCGGTGGAATCGCCAGCCGGTCGCGGGGCTTCAACGGTTGGGGCAGGGTCTGAATGCGCGCCCATTCCAGGCGCGCGGCCTCCTGCAGCGAGGCGGGGGGTGGACTCGTCATTCGGCCAAGCCCTTCCGCACGGCTTCCGCGTGCAAGTTGCAGCCCGCCGAAGCCAACCGCTCCTGCTCGCGGTAGGAACCCAGCCGTTGAATCATCTGATCAAAGTCCACTTGGTGGCCATCAAACTCCGGGCCATCCACGCACACAAACCTGGTCTGGCCGCCCACCGTCACCCGGCAGCCGCCGCACATGCCCGTGCCATCAATCATGATGGTATTCAAACTCACCACGGTGGGCACGGCAAAGGGACGGGTGGTTTCGGCGCAAAATTTCATCATCAGCGGCGGCCCGATCGCCACCACCAAATCCGGTTGGGGTGTTGAGGCGCACAGCTCCCGCAGCGGCTCCGTCACGAGGCCCTTGCGGCCATGGCTGCCGTCATCCGTACACACCACCACATCCGCCGTCAGCTCCCGCATTTCCGGCTCCAGAATCACCAGCTCGCGCGACCGCGCGCCCATCACCACCACCAGCCGGTTGCCGGCCTGTTTCATTCCCTGCGCGATGGGATAAAGCGGCGCCACCCCGATGCCGCCACCCACGCACACCACCGTGCCAAACTTCTCGATATGCGTTGGCCGGCCCAGCGGCCCCACCAGATTTGCAATCTTGTCCCCCAAGGCCATTTCCGCCAGCAGTTTGGTGCTCTTGCCCACCGCCTGGAAAATCAGGGTGATACTGCCTTCCTCCCGATTCGCATCCGCAATCGTCAGGGGAATCCGCTCCCCGAACTCGGTATCCAGTTGCAGAATCACGAACTGCCCCGGCTGACGCTCCTCGGCAATCAGCGGCGCATGCACCCGTAGGCGGTACACATGTTGCGCAAGCTGCTCCTTGAAAAGAATCTGGTTCATGCGATGGGTCTCCTGCCGCCAAATAACCGCACGATACTACTCCCCCCCCCGCCACCCGCAAAGAATAATCCACCCGCCGCGGGAAAACGCTTTGCCCCGCCCCCCGTTGTGGACAAAAAAAGTGGTGGCGAGAACCGGGATCGAACCGGTGACACACGGATTTTCAGTCCGTTGCTCTACCAGCTGAGCTATCTCGCCACCAAAACTATTCCGCTGTGTATAACGGCAACTCCCCCCGCTGTCAATACGGCACACCGCAAAAGCGCGGCCCGGCGCGCCGCCGCCAGGACACCCGCCGGCGCTTTTCGTTTGCGCGCGACGGCGGCGGATTTTATGCTCCGCGCCATGAGTACGCCTTGTCCATTCTGCGCCCTGCCCCCCGCCCGAATCCTCGCCAGCGATGGCCCCTGCATCGCCTTCCGCGATGCCTTTCCCGTCAGCGACGGTCATACCCTGATTATCCCGCGCCGCCACGTCGCCTCCTTCCGCGACCTCACGCCCGACGAATGGGCCGCCGCCCTGCGCCTCGCGCAACAGCTCGCCACGGAACTGCAACAAGCCGACCCCACCTGCGCCGGGTTTAACTTCGGGGCCAACGATGGCCACGTGGCGGGGCAATCGGTATTCCATTGCCACTTTCATTTGATCCCCCGCCGCGTGGGCGACCACCCCAATCCCCGTGGCGGCATTCGCGGCGTCATCCCCCACAAAGCCGATTACCCCTGCCCCCACCGCTGACCCACCCCGGACGCCAGCCCGCGCGCCGCGCCCCGCCGCCGGGCTCGCTGAGTCCGGGGCTGCTGGCTGCTTCGGCTTTCGGCTCGTGTGTTCCGCTTGTTTCTCCGTTTGCAGTGCGGCGCACAGCGGACAAGACCCGGCACGGCCTCTTGATTTCCGCTCCGCCTCGGCAGCCCTTGGCGGAGGGATCAGTGGCCGCAAAAAATCGGCCCGATCCGTCCTGTTTTCTTCCCACGCCTTTTCCTGGCTTCCTGTTGATTCCGGTTTTCCTGCTTGGCTCGATGGTTTTCCACACCGTGGAAAAATGAGGCGTTTTTGTTCCACACAATGGAAAAACTTTTCGCGGATTTTCCACACAATGGAAAAACTTTGAGGATATTTTTCCACACTGTGGAAAAATCGGGCCAAATCGTTCCACACTGTGGAAAAGTATTTTCCACGGTGTGGAAAAGTTGCGCGGGTGGTGGATTTATTCGGCGGGTTTTTCGCCGATGCGG